>JAPOXY010000214.1:0-25054 GCA_026706845.1 Gemmatimonadota bacterium | reverse complement strand
TGTATGTGCCGCCGTAACTGAGGGTTTGGCCAGCAGAAAAGTTTCGCACTTGTGTAATCTGCGCTTTGATGGATAGCGCAGGAGAAAGCGAGAGTGGGCCTGCACCTTGCGTAGGGGGAATGCCATAGGTGAGCAATCCCACGCGCACGAGGTCAAAATGGGATTCGGGCATGTGAACGGTCATGACGCTGTTGGCGGCGTGACGCCAGGTAACAGAAATATGTGTGAGTTTGGACAGGCAGGCGGCAAATGTTTTGATCTGATGGCGCGCCTTGTCCATGTATTCTGCGCGTTCCCAGGCTACATGTGTTGCGATGCCTTCGAGGAATAAATGGGGATTCTGGTCGATTTTTTTTGCAACGGCGAGCACCTCATCGGATAATAAACCAAGGCGGCCCATGCCGGTATCGACTTTGAGATGTATGCGGGCGCGTGTATTGTGGCGTTTGGCTGCGGCTTCCAGCGGTGGTATCGCGTCGGGATGGCCGATGGTTTGAGACAGATTGTGGGCAACGATGCTGTCGGCCTGTTCGGGCATGGTGGGTGCGAGGACGACAACGGGTGCTGTGATGCCCGCGTTGCGAAGGACAACGCCTTCTTGCAACAGGGCAACGCCAAGTGCAGACGCGCCGCCTTTGATGGCTGCTCTGGAAGCGGGTATGAGGCCATGGCCGTAGGCATTGGCTTTGACAATGGCCATGACCTGCGTTGTTGGCGAGACGAACTGACGGACTGTGGAAATATTGTTCGCAATGGCTGATAGATTTACTTCGATCCATGCGGGGCGGTCGGGTTGGGGCATTTAGTAGAGTACCTCAAAGCGCGATCCCAGGTCGGGATATTTGGTGACTTCGATGCGCACGGGAAATGCCTGTTTGAGCGATTCGACGTGGGTAATGATCAATATTTTTTCAAAATCCCCGCTGATGGCCTGAATCGCTTCCACGAGGTGGTCGAGCCCTTCGGCATCCTGGGTGCCAAAGCCCTCGTCGATGACCAGGGTTCTCAGGCGCGTGCCCGTGCGGCGAGATAGGAGTTTAGACAGGGCAATGCGAATAGAGAAGTCAATGCGAAAAGCTTCCCCACCCGAATAGAGTTCGTAGCTGCGTTCGCCGAGTTCGTCGCTAATTTTAATGTCGAGGGTTTCGCGCGTCCCCCCGGTTTTGAGGTCGCGCAGAGATTCCAGGGCGATTTGGGTGCGGTTGTCCGTCAGGCGCGCGAGAATGCGATTGGCTTCTTCTTCTATTTCTGGTATGGCCTGTTCGATGATGAGTGCCTGAATGCCGTCTTTGCCAAATGCGGTGGTCAGTTCGCGGTAGATGCGGATATTGCGCTTGCAGGATTTGATTTTTTCCTCGACGGCGTTTTGTTCTGTGCTGAGTGCATCGCAGTGTTCAATTTGGGATTGCAGGGCGGCATTTTTCTGGAGCAGGTCGTCGCGTTGGGTGCGCATCTGTGCGATATTGTTTTCCAGAGTATTGGCTTCTTCAAGGGTTGATTCGGCACTGTTGATGGCTGCGGCGATTTCCGTCAGGCGTTGTCGCGCTTGCTCGTCGCGCTCTGTAAGTTTTGCGAGGCGATTTTTTGCGGTGCCGACTTGTGTTTGTGCATTTTCAAGGTCGCGTTCGGCTACTTGAAGGCGTTCGTATTGCGCTGGCGCATCTTGCAGGTCGGCGAGTTGCTGGGAGATGCGCTGGTGGTGTTCGGCATTGTAATCCAGAGTGCGGATGCGCTTGTGCACCTGTTTGCGTTCTGCTTGTTCGTTGGGTGCGTATTTGGCCTCGTTCAGCCATTGTTGTGCGAGGTCGCGTTTTTCTCGAAATTCGGGCAGTTCTGCGAGGGCTTTTTCACGCTGTTCTGAAGCGAGTTGGAGCTGGGCATTTTTTGCTTCGACAGAGTCGAGTTCCTTGAGTTTTTCGCGCAGGGTGCGGTGTTCTGCCGGGTTATAGGTGAGGTTTTCAAGTGTACTGCGGGCATCGGATAGGGCGCGCGCATCCGGGCTGTTCTGGGTTTGTTCGCGCAATTGGGTTTCCAGGGCTTTGATTTCCGCCGACAATGTCTCGCGGGTTTGCACGGCATTTTCGGCTTCTTTTACTGCGGCTTCAGCTTCGGCGAGGCGTTGGGCGATGTCTTCGTGCTGTGCGAGCTGATTTTTAATCTCTTGATAGCGATGTCTGTGCTGTTCGCGTTCTGCGTCGGCTTTTTGAATATCCGATTCCAATTGTGTGATCTGTGCTTGTTGTTCCTGCAACTGATTTGATAGTTTTGCCGCTACTTCTTCGCGGTGGGTCTGGTCGAGTTCGCTGCCACAAAGGGGACACGAAGCATCCTGGACATTTTGCAAAATTTGCTGTTGTTGGGTGATGTCTTCGCGGGTTTGGTGCAGGGTGCCGAGGCGTTCGCCGTTGTTTTCAATCTGAATGTTGAGGGTGCTGCCTCTGTTGCGAATCTCGTCGCGCCTGGCTTCGAGGGATTGGATTTCTTCGGCTTGTGTGCGGAGGGATTGCCGCATTTTTCTGCGCGTTTCAATGTCTGCCACCAGCACATTGGTTTGCTGTCTTTGGTGTGTATGGGTGTTGATATCTACTTTTATATTTTCAATAGCAGTGTCTATTTGTCGTTCGAGGTCCCGGATATTGCGCTCAACGCGCTCCCGGTTTTCGCGTATGTCTTCCCATTCGCGGTCCTGTTGCCTGGCTTTGTGCAATGCCTCGAGTTGTGTTTGAATGGTCTCGCGGTCAGAGAGGAGAGCTTCTGTTTCTCGCAATGCGCGCTCTGCATCCCCAATGCGTAATTGCCATTCGCCGAGACGGCGTTCCACTTCGTGCCGCTGGTCGGCTATTTTTTGATCGAGTTCTCCTGCGCGTTTTTCAAGTGGTCTCAGGGCGTGTAGTTTTGTTTGCAGGTCTGCGTCTTCTTTTCGGAGTGCCCGATATTTTTCGGCGGCATGTGTGATTTTGGCGCGTCTGTCGAGGATTTCGCGGTAGGTTGCCACGTCTTGTTGCGCTTTTTCACTCGCGCTCTGTTGTTCCTGCAGATCCGATTCGATGCGCGATATCTCTTTTTGGAGCGCCTCGCGCTCGGCTTCATAGCGTTCGCGTTGGGTGCGTATTTTTCTTAGTTCTTCGCGGCGATTTTCCGCGCTTTCCAATTCGCTATTGCAGGCCTGGAGTTGTGCGTTGACGCTATCGCGCTGTGCTACAAATTCATCGCGTTTTTCAATGGTCTGCGCGATATCATCTCTTTTTGCGCGAGCGGTTGCGAGTTCTATATCCCCCTCGCGTGCGTGTTCTCGCGCCAGGGAAGACAGGTCATCGTAATGCGATAGGCCGAGAATATCTGAGAGGAGGGCTTTTCGCTGGCTCGCTTTGCAGCGCGTAAATTCGTCTGCGCGGCCCTGAAGGAGAAAGGCCGAGTTGATAAAGGTCTCGTATGTCATTCGCAACAGGGTATCGATACTGGCCTGTGTTTGGCGCACAGCACTTTCTTCCGAGAGGGTTTTGTATGCGTTCGTCTCCGGGGAGTAAATCTGAAATTCGAGGCGGGTGGTCGCGCTTTTGCCGGTTTTGCGAAAGCTGCGGCTGATGCGATAGCGGTCATTTTCGAGGAAAAATTCAAAATCGACCCGCATTTCAGTGGCGCCAATCCGCAGCAGGCCGTCGTTGGGGCGGCGTTCACTGCCAGATTTGCGGGCTTCTCCCCACAGTGCCCAGGTGATGGCATCGAGCAGGGCGGATTTGCCGTGTCCATTGCGGCCGGATATGCAGGCGACGTGAAAGCCCGAAAAGTCGAGGGGGGGCACGTTTTCGCCATAGCTGAGAAAGTTCTTCAGGGAAAGGCTTATGGGAATCATTCGCTACCTCTGAGTTCTGCTTCGAGTTGCGCGCCGTAATTCTGAAGGTCTTTTTCGATGTCTTTGAGGTCGGGGTGATTTTGCAAATATGCGTGGAGCGCGTCTTTTATACCCATGTCTTCTGAAATATTGGCTCTGCGCTGGTGTTTTTGTGCTCTGGGTTTGGGCGCAATGCTGGCGATCATGAACGCGTCTTTGAGCGCGTTTTTGATGTCTTTGAGGTCAAAGGTGTCTGTGCGGTCGCCGGGCAAATCGTAGATGACGCGCACAATGGCATCGGTGAGGGTATGTTTGTCAATGGCTTCGAGTATGGCTGTTGTGGGATCCTGATCCTGGGCGATATCAACCGATACTGTGCAAAATGGGCGGGCTGGTGTGTTTACAAATTTGTAAGATGCCGTCCGCCCTGTCTCCTGGGTCTCTATTGTGACCATGACGACGCCTTTAGTTTCTCGTTCTTCGCCAAAATCAATGCGTTCAATACTGCCGGAATATACGACAGGGGGCTGGGCATTGGCGTTGAGGTCCTGAAATTTGTGGATATGACCCAGGGCGACATAGTCAAAGGCGGGGTTGGCGAGTGTACTGGTGAGAAAAACGGGATCGCGCCCAATTATTGCGGTTTGTTCAGAGCCGGACAAGGTGGCGTCGGCAGCAGCGAGATGGCCCACGAGAACGGCGGGGATATCGGGATTGACCTCTGTGACCAGGTTTTCAATCAATAGAGCACCCAGGTCTTGAAGTTTTTCGACGACTTCTTCTTGCGACAGGTTGTGATAAGGGCCCTGGGTCAACAGGCGGCTGCGGTGTAGCCAGGGCAAGCAGGCAACTTGAATGGGACCAGATTTTGTGTCAATGGGGATGAGGCGGTCTTCAGAGGCAATGTGGACGCCTCTGGTGCCCAGTGTGCCAAAGATGTCAACGGATGAGGCTTTGCCATAAGATACGGGGCTGTCGTGGTTACCGGTGATCATGACAATGGGAGTGTCGCGGGCACTGAGCATGTGAATGAGGGATGCAAATTCGCGCTGGTGCGTGGGCGTGGGGTCGCAGGAGCGATAGGCATCACCGGCGAAGATGACGAGATCGACATCTTCTTTTATCGCTTCTTCAAACGCAAATCGAAGGCTTTTGATAAAGTCTTGTAAGCGCGTGTGAAGACCTGTAGCCGAATCGAGGCGACCGTAGTTTTCAACGCCAATATGGGTGTCGGCAACGTGTAGAAATTTGATGGACATAGTAAGAGAGGGTTATTATGGGGAGGGAGAGGATAGGGGAAATTTAAAGAAGAAATGAGAACGTGGAAAGAGCAAAGTTGCACACAGCACAGGCTTTATGGGCTTACTTTTGGCGTGAGTTTCACTTTGATTTTCAGATTTGCGACATCTGTGAAGTGGATCGCCAGTTTTCTGCGGCCTGTGTTATCGGCCTGTTTGGGATTGGGGGAGGTGGGCAAAGGGGTTGCGTCGAGGACTGTGAATACGGCTTCCGATGGCGATAAAATTTCCGCTTTGAGATGTTTGCCTCCGCGCATTAGAAGGGCGGTTTGACCGTCGAGTTTGACACTGGCTCTCGTGTGCATAAACCACCAGAGTTCAGACGGAGATTTGGCTTTGATGTCGTCGGTAATCACGACATGATTTCGGTCTATTATCTCAAAGGTGCGCTGCGCGTGCGTTACATCATCGGCATAAACGTCGGTGAGGTCGAGAACAGCAGTCGCGCGATCGGACGCAGCATTGAAGGAGGTGATGGGGCATTCGGCTTTGGGATTTTGATCTGGACCATTGCCGGGGTTGAAGACGAGGGTGTTGTGGCCCTCGGCGCGGATGCGGTAGAATTCCCAGCGTTGGCGTTTGTTGCGGTGTCTTTGATAGGTTTCGCGTTCCGTGCCAGAGTCAATAGCCCATCGCTCGTCGAGTGCTTCGAGGATGAATGTCCCTTGATCGAGGTGCCGGTGCATGCCAAGATTGTAATTGCCGCCGGCCTGAATGCCCAGCACGAGGGCATTGGGGTCGGTCCAGGAAGAACGCAAGGTGGCGACATCGGCTTTGCGAAAGTGTTTGTCGAGGGGCAGGGTGCTGGGGTCAAAGTCTTTTGCGCTGTCGTCGAACCACAACAAGTCGAGCACTGTGCCTCTGCCGTATTGTCTGAGCGTATCGTAGCGAAACCAACTGTAGTGTTGTATGCCGTAGTGCTCGCCCATCCAGAAGTGCATGGGGGTACTCACGCGGCGCAACCCGCAATCGGCAAAGTCAAAACTGTAGCGATCTGCCCCCGATATATAAATTTGATAATCCCCGCTTTCTTTGAACCCGGATGTGGATGAAAGGTCAAAATCCGTGCCGAGTGCGCTGAACAGGCTGGATAAGAAGAGGACGTTGTAGCGCGCACCATAATCCCAATAGGTCACGCCTTCGATACCCGCGCCATCCGGGGCGTAGAAATTCATCGATAGGGGAATGCCTTTGATGCCTTCGTAGAGAATTTCGCTGGCGAGTTCTGGTTCTTTATCGGCTATGACGAGCGCGCCCATGCCAAGCCCACCGTTGCAGACCTGATTCCAGTTGTTGTGACTGCGCGTCCACCAGGCGTTTTCGCGATAGCCTTTTAAGCCGGGTTTGAGACCTTTTTCCACGATGGCATTGCGAAGGATGTGACGCTGTTCTTCTGTCCAATGGTCGTATAACCAGTCGTATCCAACGGCAAAGGCACAGGTCATTTCTGCGGTGTCGAGAAAGTGATCGGGATTCCAGTCTTTGAATCGCGCCGCGGCTTCGAGTTCGGCCCAGGCGCGTTCTAAATAGGGTTTTCCGCCTTCCATGAGATAGACAAAGGCGAGTTGACGCACGCGCTCTTTGACGCGACGGCTGGTGGAGAGCAGGCGTCTTCCATCTGGGATGCTGTATTTCGATGGCTTTTGCGCGAGTATTTCCCGAGTTTCTCGCTTGACCCGACGGTAGGTTTTTGCTGCAACCGTATCGCGAGCGATTTGCTCTTTGATGCGCGCGAGGGTGTTTGCATCCACCATCAGACGCGGGTGGCCGGGCTTCAGGGTCGTTAGAATCCGATCCTTATCCGGGGGTGTGAATGCTTCTGTGTGTGTTTGGGTGCTCAGCATGAGGATGATTATTATCGCGGTTAATTTCATGATGTGTTTTTTAATGACAACGAGTTCGCTCAGTATAAACCGGGCGAACTCGTTGCGTTTTAGACCTGATATTTTACAGGCATTTAACTGTCGGTATTTACCTTAACGCCTTTTTTTGTTAAGGCAGGAACATGCGTCTTCATCGATGCCTCGTTCAGGGCGTTGCGCCTGATATTCAGTGTTGCCAGATTGGCCAGTCCAGCGGCCGGTGCGATATCGGCGACTTTGTTGTTGGCGATGTTCAGGGTTTTCAACTCCGCCATGCCCGATACTGCCGAAATATCCGAGACTTTGTTGCCGGAAAGATTCAGCGTTCTCAATTTGGTCAAGCTCGACAATGCTGAAATATCCATGACGTTGCGGTTCGCATTGAGATTCAGCGATCTCAGGTTGGTTAATTTGGCAAGTGCTGAGACGTCAGACACATTATTGCGAGTCAGATTCAGCGTTCTCAGTTTTTTCAAACCGGAAAGTGCCGAGACGTCGGAGACGGCGTTGCTGTTGACGACCTTATTCTCCACGCGCGTAGCACCGAGGTTCAGTACTGTCAAATTTTTTGCATGCTCGAGTCCGCTCAAATCGCTGATGTTTGCATTTGGCGCGACAAGACGTCGCAATTTCGCCATATCAGCCGTGGTGATCACCGCATCGCTCGCCATGTTCAGGGAATCCGCAATGACTGCACGCAGATTGGCGTCGGCGATCATGACTGGTTTTGGCTCCATTTTTTTGGCGCTCTCGCTTTTTTGCTCGCTCTTCAGGTGATGGCCCGCGTCACTCGCGCTATAGCTGCATGCAATGAAAAGTGCGAGGATCAGAGGGAGATGTCGATACTTCATGGTTTTTTCCTCCAGATGGGGGTGAATGAGGCACGCGAAGTGCCTGTACTAAATGGATGTGATACTGAGCACATGTGAAGTGATATCTTACCTGTGGGTTCCTCCTTTCTGGCGTGGTTTCGCGTTATTATGTGCTCTAATCAGGTGCATGATAATATAAAAGCAGTTGATTGGTCAATAAAAAATAATAGGTAAGATAAGAGCAGAAAGGGGAGAAGGGAGCTAACGCTTGAGGTCGAGTTGTGCGGACCAGGAGGAGGTGCGGTGATGGCTATAGCGCGTTGACAGACGGAAATGCGCGGTTGCCCAGGTGAGGCGCAGGCCGCGATTTGTGCCGTCACCCGAGAGGGTGAGCAGGCGTATGCCGCCCCAGACATCGGGTTCAATGTCGTAGATACGCGCGTTGTAGGATGAGATTTTGTGGTGGGTGGCCCATAGTGCGAGGGAAAAGCCCGTTGATTTGCCGAGTTGAAGACGAAGCCCGGCGGCATTTCCCGATGTACTGGCATGTGCGCGCTGGAGCCATGCGGTCATGGCGTGGTTGGGGCGTTTGTAGGTGAGTGAAAGGCGAAGACTTTGGCGGGGTACGCGATTTGTAGCACTTCTGGCATCGGCAGTTAGACGCGCAGAAAACCCCCTGCTGACGCGGTAGTTAAAATTGAGCCGCAGACGGGCACCTCGTGCTGGTAGTGCGCTTTTCTCTGGCAGGAGCTGACCGTGACGGTCGAGGGCGATATCGAGGCGTTTGCGTTTTGATACGCGCCAGGTCAAGCCAAAGAATGCGCCCCACTCGTTGTTGGGGGGAGAGCTATAGGCGGCATAAGGTGCGCCGTGCAAGCTGTGGAAACTACCGCCATAGCGTCTGCCAATGAGATGGAGACGCAGGGTGGATGTTCCAGCGACGAGGCCGGTTATGAAAGCTCTGGGGGCGATTTCGCCAAACAGGGCGATGCGGTCGACGCGGTAGAGGGCATTGAGGCTGAATAACATGCCTGCCCGAGCAGTGCGCGGTACTGCGGATTCACCGACTGTGTCAGACGCAACTGGCTCGAAGGCCGTGTTGAGGATTGTCAATCCAATGTGTTTTTGAGAGGAGCCAATGGCTATGTTTGTACCTGTGAGGCGTTCGCGGAGCGCGTTTTTGCGCGCTTGTGAGGTTTCGGTGTCGTGAAGGCCGCTGGTGTAGATGCGCGTGTCTGATCCAAAGGTCGCATCCCATGTCATTCGCCCATGCATCAAGCTCCAATGCAGGTGGGTGTGTGAGCCGCTCAGGTAAATGCCGCGCAGGGCACCGTGTTCTGTACTGGTGCGGTTGCCCAATCGCGTGGCAGTGCGGGGGCGTGCATAGCTCAGGCCGGTCGCGTTGCGGGTGCGGCGCGAAAAGAGCAATCCCTGTCCCCATTCTGGTCGCACGTCTCCTATGATGATGTTGACGCGAGGAAGGGGCAGGGCAATATAGCCAGTGACGTAATCGATAAGAGTCGGTTCTTCTGGGTCGCGTTCTGTAAGAAAAAAGGCAGAGAGACGTGTGGGTGAAGCGATTTCGAGTCGTTGATAGAGACGCATGTCGCCAAAGCTATTGGCGCGTTTGGAAGGGCGCGAGACGCGGGATGTGTATTGCAAACGCCATGGGCGCAGGGGGGCGATGGACAGATAGGGCGCGATGAGGTCGATGTGTTCTTCCGATAAGCCCTGCACATAGGCGAGGTCTTCAAGGGTGCGATAGGGGCGCCGGGCGATGATTCGCCTGGCGAGTTCTGGGGTGATACCGGGCAGAATGAGCAGGTCTTTCGCACTTGCGCGGTTGAGCTCGAGACGTATGCCTTCGAGGTCGCGCAACAAGTCGTTATAAGCTTCGGCTTCGCTTTCGGTGTAGATGGCGGACGGTTGTGCAAATAGGAGCGTGGGAAGGCACAGGGTGAACACAATGTGCCATGCGAGCGTACGAAAGTGAAAGATGTGTTCTGGCATTGGGCGCGTTTGCGGTATAAAGGTCTGTATTTACAGTAAGTTGCTTTATTACTGCAATAGACCTTATGCAAACGGTATGCCAATCACTACTTCTTATGCGGTTCTATTCTGCCGTTGCGGATGGTGAGCATATACATCCATGCATTTTCCCGATGGCCTTTGCCAAAGGATATTTGGCCGGTTGCACCGGGGACATCTGTGAGGGTTTCAAGGTGCTCTCGCAGGCGGTCTCGGGTGGTGCCGCCCGCGTTTATGCCGTGCAGGATGGATAGCATGGCATCGTATCCGAGGGCGGCAACGATATTCTGTTCTTGTCCAAAGCGCGAGCGGTAGTCGTTGACGAAATTTTGCACGGATTCGCGATGGCTCTGGTCGTAATATTTTGCGACAAAAATAGCGCCATCGACGTAATTTCCGCCGTCGCGAGCCACTTCATCGTGGTTCCAGCCATCACTGCCGAGCACCTGGGAAGAAACGAGGGCAGAGTGAAATTGGGGGGCAATGAGTAAGATATCCTCTGCACCACCGGCAATGAGGATGCCGTCCAGGGCTTCGACAACTTCGAGTTGTACGGTGTCGGGGTCAACGACAACGGGTGGGGGTGGGGCGACGTGTATGTTGCCAAGGATTAAGGCGTCAATTTCCAGGGCGAGATCGTCAGGTGCTTGAAGTGCCAATCCCGCACTGCGGATGCGTTCAAATTGGCGACGATAATCCGTGGTGCCCGGTTCGTACCATTCTTGAATGAGCACTTCGGCACCGAGGTCTTCGGCTCTGGTGGCAAATTCGCGGGCGATGCTCCGGCCATAATCATCTCGAGGCGCAAGTGAGGCCAGCGTTCGCAAGCCCTGTTTATTCACGGCGTGTTCTGCAATATGCCTGCCCTGTGCGCCTGGCGTTGCATTGACCTGAAAAATATAGGAACTGAGGGATGCAATGCCGTCGTCTGAGGCTGTTGGGGCCACCAGGGGCACTTTTTGGGCACTTAGCATAGTTGCAATAGGCGTGGTTACCGCGCTTGTGAGTGCGCCGATGATGGCGAGCACCTCGCGTTCTTCAACAAGGTGCTTTGCAGCGCGTGCTGCGCGAATGGGATCGCCTTCGGAGTCTTCAAATATCAGTTCGACCTGATCGTGCGATGCGAGTGAATTGCGGTCTCTCGCAAGTGTGATGCCGTTGCGAAGATCTTCGCCGCTTGGGGTGCCCAATGGGGCGATGACGCCGATTTTATAGCGCGCATTCTGGGGTTCTGGGTTGGGTTGGGACGGTGTGCGTTCGGTCATGAGGATTTGCCGCGCTCGCGCGGCAAGTTGCCCATTTGGATGGTGATCGAGAAAGAGGGTCAGGTATTTGTTGCCCTTTTCGAGATTGCCGATTTTGATATGCCAGTGCGCTTTGCCAAAGGCAATGGCTTCGTCGATGATGGCGCGATTAAAGTCGGTTTTCAATTTTTCGACCTCGCTATCAGGCAGCTTTTCGCTACCGGATAATTGGCCAAGGCGGTCTGCTGCGCGCGCTTTGAGGCGTATGTCGGCACTGCTGGTGAGCACACGCGCATATTGTGTGGCGGCGTTGTAAATCCGATGCTGATGAAAATAACAGTCGCCAATAATTAGATCGGTTTCAGAGATGTATCGGCTGCGTGGGTAGTGGTGTTGAAGCGCGATGGCCGCGGTCAGGGCCAAATCGTATGCTTTCAATTTGTAATGCGATTTTGCCAGCATGAATCTCGCGGCAGAGGTGCGCTGGTTGGGGGGGTGTTGTTCGACGAGTTCTATAAACCCATCCCGGGCGTCTGATAATTTGTCTTGAATATAATGGGCAATCGCGCGTTGGAAGAGGGTTTCCGCTTTCTGGCTGTACATCTCACCCGATATCTGGGTAGAGAAGAGGAGGAGAAACAGGAGTGTGAATAATTTTTTCATTGAACAAAGTTGATAAAATCTTCCGGGTGCAGTTTTTGGAGTCTCTGCTGAAGGCGTTCAGGGGGATGTTTTTGGGACAGTTCGGCACTTTTTTTTATTACTTTTTCGTCAATGTAGATTGGCGCATCAAATTTGAGTGCCATCAAGATCGCGTCGCTGGGGCGCGCGTCGAGTTCCAGAGGGGTTTCGGGGGAGGTGAGGTGCAATTGCGCGCGATAGACGTGGTCTATAATGTCTGTGATGAGCGCGTGTTGAACGCTGGCTTGCAGGTTTTTAATAACGGTTTTGATCAGGTCGTGTGCAAATGGACGCGGTGGTTTGAAATTTTCGCCTGCAATATGAAGGGCAAGCGAGAACATTTCGCCCATTTGAATCCATATTGGCACGCGGTGGTCGCCGTCTTTTTGTTTGAGCATAACAACTGGCTCTTCGTGTTGGCGGTCGATAAATATGCCTTCGATTTGGGCTTCATAGACCATGGACGCGACCTCTGTCAGTTTTGAAAAATATAAAGAAGGGCAATGGAGGGGTCAAGCGATCAGTTCTTATATTTAGTCCAAAACGAGTGAGACGGCGAGCCAGCCGCCTACGGGAATGATGTTGGAGATGAGTTTTGGGTGGTTGGCAACGCGGCGGTTGTAGTCCTGTATGCCGCGGCGACCATCGCCTTCGGGCAGTGCGCGGTGTGCATGTCCGTGTCCATTGGCATTGTCGGCGATGATGAGGCCGCCCGGGCGCGTGTTTTCAAGGGCAAAGTCGAGGTATTTGGGATAGCTTTCTTTGTCTGCGTCGATGAAGATGAGGTCAAATGGTCCGTCCTGTGCCGCGTCTTTCAGGAGTTCTGTGCCGTCGCCTAATCGCACGTCTGTTCGGTCAGATAATCCGGCTTTTTCGTAGTTGCGCCGCGTGACATCGGCGTGTTTGGATTCAATTTCCAGTGTGATGAATTGCCCGTCTTCGGGCAGTGCACGGGCGAGCCAGATTCCCGAATAACCAGCGAGCGCGCCAAATTCGAGGATTTTTTTTGCGCCGATTGTCCTGGCGAGCAAATACAGGGTTTGTCCGGCTTCGGGGCTGACTGAGATTCGCGGAATACCCTGTTCGGCAGCGTCGGGCATGATGTTTTTGAGCAAGTCGTCTTCGCGGGCGAAGACTTCCCGTTTGTATGTGTCGAGATCGGGATAGGATTGTTGCATTGGGTTATCCTTTCATTGCACGCTTTTAGAATGTGATTCTTCTGCCTTCTTTTGCCGATTGATACGCGCCGAGGATCATTTCAACGGAGACGCGCCCCTCTTCGGGGGAGACGCGTTCGTCGCTCAGGCCGCGAATATAGTTGATGAATGGACGGGGTATGGCGGCGATGCGCTCGCCCTGTCCTTTGGGGATGTCCATTTTGAATTCGGTCCAGCGATCGTCACCGCGACGGATGTATTTGAGTGGGACAGCGTCTTCTGATCGCGGCGCAGAGGTGGAGGGCGCGTCGCCGTAGTCCTGGATGATGGTTCCTTCGTCGCCGTAGATTTCAGTGGTGTTGACGCCTGCGGCAATGGTGGAGCCGTTGAATAATATGCCCATCATGCCGGTTTCAAAACGAAAGATGGAGACGCCGTTATCGTCAGGCGCAGTATCTGTCACGATGTTGTCGATTTCGGCCATTACTGAGACGGGGCGGCCAAAGGTCCAGTAGAACCAGTCGGCGGCATGGATGGCGTCGTCGAAGTACATTCCGATATTGGCAATGGGGTCGAGGTGCCATCTGGATGTGCCAGTGACGAAGTGGGGATTGAGCAGTACGGGGATGCAATGTCTTCGTCGGACAACCGCGATATTACCAACTGTGCCTTTTCCAACGAGTTCCTTAATTTTGCGGTTGACGGGGTCCTGCCGCATCTGAAAGGCCATGCTGAATTTGACGCCCGAGTTATTTACGGCTTCGATGATGCGGTCGCAATCTTCAAGGGTAGTGGCCATGGGTTTTTGGAGCAGGATATTTTTTCTCGCCTGAGCGGCCACTATCGCGTATTCTGCGTGGCGGTTGGTTTCTATGCCGATCATGACGGTGTCGATATTTGGGTCGCTGAGTACGGCGTCTGCGGATGTGCGAAATTCCATGCCGAATTTGTTGGCGTTCTCGCGCCCGCGGTCTTTGTTGTCGTCCCATGTGGCGATGAGTTCGACATCGTCAAAATGCTGCATTTGACCGCAATATGTGTTGATGTGTCCGTGTGCGTGGCTGATGACGCCAATGTGAACCTTGTCCATAAATGTCCCTCATTTTACGTAAACAACGGTTTCGGTATCGAGCGATTCAATGGCTGCGGCAATGACTTTTTGCGCGGCGAGGCCGTCTTCGCCCGAGCCGTCGATGTCTTCGGGTGCAACCCCGTCGCTGACCTGGCGGAGAAATGTGCCGATGCGGTCGCGGAAGGTGTCGATAAAGTCTCCAAATCCCCCAAAGGCCGGGTCTGTGTACACGGTTTTTTCGAGGTTGCCCGCCGGGTAGAGGGTGAGTTCGTGCCACATGTCATCGAGGACGAAGCGGCCGCCTGTGCCGGCGACTTCGCAGCGCTCCATGGGGTGCCCGCGCGCGATGTCGTAACTGCCCGTGAGTGAGCCGACCACGCCATTTTTAAAACGCATGTTGAACTGCGCGGTGGACCATATTTGGCGCCCGGGTGCTTTGGTGGCGAAACATTGAACCGCTTCGATGTCGCCGCAGAAATAGCGCATGACGTCAATGGTGTGTGGGTGAAGTGCTTTGAGGTGATAATACGGTGAGCTTTCCGCCGGATTCATGATCCACATTGCCATATTGATAAAGAGAAGGTGCCCCAGGCGCCCTTCATCGACCCATTTTTTTGCAAGTCGAGCCGCAGGGGTAAAGCGGTGATTGAGGTCAATGCCGTAGCAGACGCCCATTTCTTTTCCTTTGGCGACCATTTCTTCGCCGTGTGAAATATTATTTGAGATGGGTTTTTCGCCCAGGACATGACAGCCAGCTTCGAGGGCTTGCATGGTGGGCGCGTAGTGATCACTGCTGTATTCATAGCCACCCGTGGCTACGCTTACCACATCGGGTTTGAGTTCTTCAAGCATTTTTGGAACGTTATAAAAAGCGGTGACGCCCAGGCGTTGTGCGGCCGCATTGGCGCGGGTTTCGTCGATGTCGCATACGCCCACGAGATCGGATAGTGGGTTTTCTACATAAATATCAGCGTGCCGGTTGCCAATTGGTCCCAGCCCGATGACACATACACGTAGCATAAAGGTACTCCATATTGTAGGATTGGTGCTCAATCGTCCAGTGGTTGCCGCCTCCGGCGGAGTTTTACTTTTTATTTAAGCATAAATTATTTTTCGTCAAGATGTTTGCGAGGCGGGGTACAACTTTGGTAGAAGCGCAATTTTTGGCTTGCAATAAGGTATTTTTCCTTGCCAAGCGTGTTTGAATCCGCTAAATTACGGCGTCCTGTTTTTCGAAATTTGACGGAGTTGATCATTTCTACAAAATGCTATGAAGCGCGAAAGAATACATTATAACACGGTGCGCGAGATTTGTTTTTCGCCAGAAGATATCGCTCGCCTTTCCGATAATTTACAGGAAAACGGCGCGCCATGTCATATCCGTCATTTAATGCCCGGCGAGGCAGACCCCGTGCGTTTGGCTCAGGTTAAAGATGTCATTGAGACGGTGTTGGTGGGACGCAAGTACGAGGTTTTGTTGCTGCGCTCGCAGGGCAAGACGTTTACAGAGATCGCGCTGCTTTTAGAGATCTCAAAAAGTGCGGTGCAAAGCCACTACCGTATCGCCATACGGCGAGTACAACGCGCTCTGGGGATAGTACCCGGGCAAAAGGTCAAACCCCCGTCACCATCGACGTATTCCATGGTCTAACTTTCCTCTCTCTGTTTTGTCAATCAGGTTCCGCTTTGTGCGCGACCTGTTTTTTTTTGCCCCAGGCTTCCAGTCCCTCGCCTTTTTCTTGTCTTTGTCCCATTCATGTGTATCTTTGGTGGTTGTTGAAGTTGTAAATCTCACTTTTTCATTTTTCAAAGGAGTTTTCCATGGCTGTATTTCTTCATACGCGCATTCGCGTGAGCGATTTGGACAGGTCGATCCAGTATTATTGCGATCACTTTGGTTTTGTGCTGAAGAGCCGCTCGGATAAGTCGCCAGCGGGCAATCAGATTTGCCATCTGGAATTGCCGGGCAACGAGCATACGTTGGAGTTGACGTATTCCGATGATTACGAGTTGAATGTGCCCGAAGATTTGATGCATTTTGCGATCGGCGTACCCGATTTGATTGCTTTTTGCGATGAGTTGGAGAATAAGGGACTCGATATTTGGCCCGGCGATTGGCGAGAGACATTTCCCACGGGACGCAAAATGGCGTTTGTCGATGATCCCGATGGGTATGAAATTGAGTTGTTGGAGAGGTAAGACTTGATAGCAGTACTCTATCCATGTTACCCAATTTAACCGTGCGTTCGGCACAAATTTCTGATAGAAATGCACTTAATGAATTAGTGAAAAATATTGGGCCACAATGTGTTGTGGCGTTGTCGGGTGGGCGTGTGTTCATAGATGTGGAACAGACGCTTGTAGCTGTGCAGGGCGATTGTGTGATTGGATTTGTGGCGTGGTTGCAGGATGAGATGCAGGCTGTAATTGTGGGGCTTGGGGTGCGTGACACGCATCGGCGCTTTGGTGTGGCAACGCGGTTGGTCAATGCGCTGACAGAGCATTTGCGAGAGGCAGGGGTGCGGTTGTTGGAGGTAGTTGTGCCGCGCGATAGGGTTGGTGCGGTAGGGGTGTTTGAATCGGTGGGGTTCAGGCAACTGGGGCGCAGTGCTGCGGACGGCGTTACATTTGAGTATCGCTTGTGGGGGCGCAGAAATCGGGCAGATGGATTTGCGTAATTTGTTGTAATCTATCAACAGGAGGTGAGAGATGCACGGTTGCCGGTTGCATCTTTTGTCTCCTGTTATTAGTTTGGGAGTTCAGTTAGGCGATTGAGAAAGGTGGATTATGGCCGAAGTACAAGCCTCAAATACAATAGATGTGGCGACGCGTGAGGGCATCACGCTCAGGGCTGTTCTTTTTGGGTTGGTGATGGTGTTGTGGATTGCGTTTTGGAATACGCATGCCGAGTATATCGCCCACACCTCGCGTATGAATATCAGCCATTTTCCAATGGTATTGTTGTGTACCTATGTGCTGGTGGTGTTGCTGAATCAGCTGGTGCGCTGGATAAAGCCTCGATATGCACTGTGTCAAACCGAGTTGCTGGTGGTGCTGGCGATGGGGCTTTTGGGCGCGGCCATTCCCGCGTATGGTTTGACGAGTTTTTTCCTGGGCATGATTTCGGTGCCGCATTATCTGGCGACGCCCGAAAATCAATGGTCGGAATTTGTCCATCCGCATTTGCCCGATTGGCTGGTGCCGAGCAACGAAGGCTATGCCATGCAATGGCTTTACGAGGGCCTGCCTGCAGGGCAGTCTATTCCCTGGGATGTGTGGGTAGTGCCGCTGTTCTGGTGGTTGAGCGTTGTTGCGGCTATTGTTCTGGCGTCTATCGCGCTTTCGAGTATGTTGCGCAAACAGTGGTCTGAGCACGAGCGCGTGGCTTATCCCGTGCTCGGTCCGCCGGTAGAACTGGCGTCGGCGGCTGACGCGCCAAAGCGGGAAGGTATTTTGTACAATCGGTTGTTCTGGATCGGATGCGGCCTGATTTTTTTTGTGAAGGCGTGGAATATTATGTCGTATTTCAATCCCGGTATTCCCATTATCTGGTTGGGGCAGCAGTGGTTTTATTTTGCCAGATTTTATCCGCCGCAGCATACAGGGGTGAATTTTTTTACGATTGGCTTTGCGTATTTTGCCAATGTGGATGTGTTGTTTTCCATTCTGGTCTTTCATCTTTTGTATCTCAATGAGATTGCTTTTTTTCGCAGGGTTGGGTTCACATTGTCAGCCAAAACAGGTCCCGGCGATGCAGTGGCTGGTTTGCAAAGTGCCGGCGCGTTTATCGCTCTGGTTTTCTGGACATTCTGGACGGCGCGGCTGCATTTGAAGGATGTGTTTCGCAAGGCTTTGTGGGGCGATGATACCGTGGATGATTCGAATGAGTTGATGTCGCACCGCATGGCGGTTATTTCGCTTGTGATCAGTGTGTTGTTCATGTTGTTGTGGTTGCGCACGATGGGGTTGGAATGGAAGTTTGTGTGTCTGCTAACCCTGGGTTTGTTCACTGCCTATATTGGGCTTGCCCGCATTATTGCCGAGACTGGCGTGGTGTATATGAGCATGCCGATCAACGAGGCCGGGTTTGCAGATTTGTTTTTTCATCCGGTGGATTATTCGGCGGGGGCACGAACGTCAATCACGTTGTTTTCTTCCCTGCGTTGCCAGAGCAAGGCGATGTTTATGGTGCCTCTGGTTCACATTGCCAGGTTGGGCGAGTTGATCCAGCAGCAAAAGGGGCGTTTGTTGATGGTTGTACTCGTGACGCTCATCGTTGGGATTGGATGGACGGTGATTCTGACGATTTTTTTGAGTTATACATACGGTGCGTATAATTTTAATGATCTTCCGTTTACGCGCTACCCTCCGCGCGTGTACGACGCTCTGGTCAAAGCCTTAAAAGAAGTGCCCGAATACAAACCCGAACGCTATTTGTTTTTAGGTGCTGGGGCGCTCATTTTTAGTGTTATGAGTTTTTTGCGGTATCGCTTTACATGGTGGCCTCTGCACCCTATAGGGATGATTGTGCCAGTGGGGCACGCGATGCACTCGACGATGTCCATTTTAATCGCGTGGAGTGCCAAAGCGATTATTCTTCGCATTGGGGGAGCTTCGCTTTATCGGCGCAGCAGACCCTTTTTTGTCGGTATGCTGGTGGGCTATGGGCTTGCCGTGTTCACGTCCTATGTGGTAGATCAAATCTGGTTTCCCGGACGCGGGCATCACATGCATTCGTGGTAGGGGATATGAGCAATCAGTCTTTGGCGACACGAGCGGTGCGCGGTGCGTTTTGGACAGGCGGCGGGTTGGGCGTGCATCTCATCGTGACACTGATTTTTTTTCGGATTCTAAATCTGGAAGATATGGGGTATTTCATCTGGGCACAGCGCATTCTGGTTTTGTTTCAGATGGTGGGTGTATTGGGTCTAAACGACGCTTTGATAAAATATCAAGACGCCTCGCGGATCCATTTTTCTTCTGCTTTTTGGGCCTGTCTTTTTGTGGGGATTGCGCTTTTTGTCGGGTTTATAGCGAGTGAGTGGCTTCTCATTATCTGGTGGGGGAGAACACCGAATATTGCGGCGTTTTTTGATATTGCAAAACCCATGGCTTTGATCATTCCCCTTGCCTCTGTTTCGGGGATTGTGAAAGCAATTCTGGCTCGAGATTTGCGTTTTCAATCCATAGCCATAAGTGAAATGATCGCCGCGTTGATTGCCGCAATTGTCGGCATTGGTCTTCTCTTTGGTGGTTGGGGTATAAAAAGTGCGGTTTGGAATGCAATAACGAGGGAGGTCGCATTGTTGGGCGGTTTGTGGATTGCCGCTGCCTGGATGCCGTCGCTGTCGTTTAGTTGGGCAAAGCTGAAGGCACTTTTGCCATTTGGATTCAATGTTTCTGGCGCGAATCTGCTCAACAATATCAACAATAATCTGGACAAGGTCTATTTTGTCCCTGTTTTGCTGGGGCCAGTTGCCGCGGGTCTGTACGCTTTTGCCTATCAATACACAATGGTTCCATTGAATCGGGCGAGTGTTGTGCTGACGCGGGTGATTTTTCCGGCTTTTTCCGTGGTGCAGCGCAATAATCAGACCTTGCGACGGGGATATACGCGCACGATTACTGCGATTGCCCTTTTGTCCTGGCCCGCGCTAATAGGTGGTTTCATCTATGGGCGAGAAATTTTGTTGCTGGTGAAAGGCGAGGAGATGTTGCCTGCTCTTAATCCACTCAGGCTGTTGATTTTAGCGGGTATGCTTAAAGCTGTGGGGACAGTTGTGGGATCGGTTTTTCTCGCCAAGGGAAAGGCAAACTGGGCGTTTCGGTGGACGCTTGTAAATCTGGTTGTTTTTGTGCCCGCGCTTTATTGGGGGGTGCGCTATGGGATTGATGGGATCGCCGCCGTGCTTTCAGCGGCTGCCGTGTTATTTCTCGTGGTTACGCAAATACTGGTCAATCGTTTGATTGATTTGCGAATGGCCGATTATTTCAAGTCATTTGTCGGGCCATTGCTGACGACGCTATGGGTCGCGGTTGCGCTGGTCGCGGTTCGTTTATTGACAGATCTGGGGCCTGTTGAAGCTCTGTTATTGGGCGTTGTGGTTGGGGGCATCGCTTATGCTATTGCTGTTCGTTTGTTCGCCTGGGCATTTGTGATGCGGTTCTGGCGTGATTTCCGGGGGCAATAGATTGTGATTGTGTTGTCCGCCTGTTCATGGCATAATGCAAGCGTCTGGGTGGAAAACTAAAGGAGGCACATTTTGAAAACCTACCGCGTGGGTATTATTGGATTGGGACGAATGGGCAGCACGATTGACGATGAAGGGCATGCTGTCAAACCGTATTCTGTTGCGGCCTGTTGTGGGGTGATAGATCAACTGGAACTCGTCGCCGGATCTGATTTGCAGGCAGATAAGCGGGCGGATTTTACCGAGCGATGGGGTGTGAAGGCTGTTTACGAAGATTATATGGAGATGGTGGCACGAGAGTCGCTCGATCTGGTGGCGGTGTGTACAACGGCTTCGGGTTTGTTTAAGCCCGCCAATGAGGCACCCGACGCGAATTTCAGAGGCGATTCGCATGCAGATTTAACCGTGAGCCTTGCCAATGCTGGGGTGCCGATGTTGTATGTGGAGAAGGCGATGGCGAGTTCGGTGGCGCGGGCAGATGAGATTTTAGATGCGGTGGTAGCAAATGGCACTGTGTTCAATACGGGTGTTTTGAGGCGATTTAACGTGAGTTATCACGCCGTGCGCCGCGCAATTGCCGAGGGTGAGATTGGCGAACCCAGAGCGGCTATTCACTACGCGGCCTCATCTTTGATGCACGGGCATATCCACTCTATAGATACGCTCTCTTTTTTGTTGGGCGATCCAAAGATTGAAGCGGTGCGCGGTGAATTATTGCCGCGAGATTTTGCGATTGAGAACAATCACATTGCTTTTGATCCGAGCGCGACTTTTCAATTGCGATTTGAAAATGGCGTAGAAGCCTGGTCGGTCCCCGCGGGTGGCTGGGAGTTTGAGGTGATGGGGACAAAGGGGTGCATCCGGTCGATTAACAATGGGGATGGTATAAAGCTCAGAAAATCCGGTAACATGGTGGGCAAACGCCAGGGGTGGGATGATGCAGAGGTCGCGCATGTTGCGCCAAAAAGCCATGTGGTGTCGTGTCTTGAGGATTTGGTAGAAGCTTATGAACAAGGGCGTCCAACGCTGGGACATGTGGAGGTTGCCCATCATGTCACAGAGGCATGTATTGCGGTAGCGGAAAGCCACCGTCGGGGGAGTTCGTGGGTTAATCTGCCGTTGGAAGAACGGGATTTATACATTTTTCACGTTTAGGTCTTCATTGGGAGCAGGTCATGAAAACATATCGCGCAGCACTGATTGGATGCAGTCGGATGGGTGCATTTATTGACAATGAGGTGGATCACACGCGGGCGTATTCCCATGCGGCGGGATACGAGGCATGTGATCGAACAGATCTGGTCGCGTGTTCGGATCTGCGCGAAGATGTGATGGCGCAGGCGGGCGAGCGATATGGGGTGCCAAAATCGCGACAGTACACGGATTATCGGGAACTTATCCATACGGAAGAGCCAGATATTGTGAGCGTGGCGACGCAGCCAGAGCAGCGCGCAGAGATTGTGGTATATGCTGCCGAGCATGGGGCAAAGGCGATTTATGCGGAAAAAGCGATGGCGGCTTCTATGGCGGATGCCGATGCGATGGTCGATGCGTGTGAGCGCAATGGTGTGTTTTTCAATCTGGGTACCAATCGGCGATGGGATAGAGGGTATGACAGCATGAAGGAAGTGATTGATAGCGGGCGCATTGGGCGGTTGCGGTCGCTGATCATTCACCAGACCAGTTCTCTTTTCAATGGTGCAAGTCACAGTTTTGATCTGTTGATGCGCCTCAATAGCGACCATCCCGCGTCGTGGGTACAGGGACATCTATCGCAGGGTGCAGACGAGATTGAGGGGAATATTTTGAAGGCGGATCCCGCGGGACACGGGATTATCCAGTTTGAAAATGGCGTGACGGCTTATGCCCTCAATTCCGGACGTGGTCTGGAGGTTGAAGCTGTGGGCGATGCAGGGGTTGTGACGGCTTTGCAAAATGGCGCGGGGTGGCAGGTGCGCGAGGTCGTTGGGCATGATCACAGGGGACGGAATGTGCTGGGATATGGAGATTTTCCAGAGGTGGAGCCGACGAGTTCGACGGTGCATTTGATTGAAGACCTGGCACATGCGCTGGATACGGGCGAGCCGACGCGGTGCGGTGTGCGGTTGGCACATGCCAATCAAGAATTGATTTTTGCTTTTGTCGAATCGCACCAGCGAGGGGGTAAACGGGTGCATCTGCCGTTAAAAGATTGTCCCTATCGCATGGATCGCGGTTTTGCACCCAGGCAACCGAAGTTTGAACGGGAATGAAGGAGGTTATTGTGGAATATCGCGAGTTTGGACAGACGGGATTGAAGGTTTCGGCAATCGGTTTTGGATGCTGGGAATTGGGTGGGGGATATGGGTCTATTGATGACGCTGAGGTCGTTGCCGCGGTCAATCGAGCTATTGATCTGGGGATCAATTGTTTTGATACGGCGCAGGGATATGGCAGTGGTGCGTCTGAACGGTTGCTTGCGCGCGCGCTGGGACCCAGGCGCAAAGATGTGATTCTGGTTACGAAGTTCGGCATTGGATACGAGCAGGGCAGAGATAGCAGCAAAGAAATGGTCCACCGGGCGATTGAGCAGAGTTTGGAGATGCTGAATACGGATTACGTCGATGTGTATCTCGTGCATTGGCCCGACCGCGATACGCCTTTTGAAGAGACTATGGGCGCTCTGGAGGAGATTGTCCAGGCGGGAAAGACGCGGTTTGTGGGGCTGTCGAATTTTACGCCTCCAGAGATCGCGCGGTGTATGGATGCGCGGCGCGTGGATGTGTTGCAATACGGGTGTAATTTGTTTGATCGCCGCCATGTCAAATGGACGTTTCCCTACGCCGAAGCAAATAATGTGGGGATAATGACATACGGTTCTCTGGCTTATGGATTGCTCGCTGGCGCGTTTACAGAAGATACGGTTTTTGAAGATAATGATTGGCGCAGAAGAGGCGGTAGCAATACGACTTTGCGCCTGTTTGAACCGGGTATTTTCCAGCGCAATGTTCGGGCGGTGAATGAGTTAAAGGAGATTGCCGCGGGGTTGGGCAAAAATCTGCCGCATATGGCGCTGAACTGGGTGTTGTCTCACCCGGCTGTGAGTACGGCACTGGTGGGTGCGAGAAGGCCAGAAGAGGTAGAAGACAATATGGGTGCTCTGGGGTGGACATTGGATGAGGATACAAAGCGGGCAATTGATCGGGTTTTTGCCAAGTACGAAATCGATACGGCGCCCAATAAATGGGGCGAAATGGATTCGAAGTGGATGGATATTGATCCTGCGGAGTGGACAGATTGAGGAGGATATAATGGATAGCGTGCGCGTTGGTGTGATTGGATGTGGTGGCCGGGGCAGGGGACACATTCGGTCTTTGAATGAATTTGAAGATGTGCATCTCGCAGCGGTCTGCGATCCGGTTGTAGAGATCCGCGAGTCCGTGTGTGAAGAGTACGGGATTGAAGGGCAATACGGCGATGTTTCCGCGTTGCTCGAAGGTGTGGCTCTGGATGCGGTTTTTGTCGCGCCGCCTGCCCACTTAAATGCCACGCTCGCATTGCCGTGTCTGGAGGCTGGGGTCAATACTTTTTTGGAGAAACCTCCCGGTTTGAGCTTGCAAGAGACCGAAGCGTTAAAAGCCGCATCGGACGAAATGGGTGCGAAAGCCATGGTGGGATGGAATCGGCGTTTTCATCCGATTATTGTCGAGGCGCGAAATCTGGTGCTGGACCGCGGTCCTGTGACGCAATTGGTGGGGGAGTTCCACAAGAGTATCACGGATTTGGGAAATTCGGGTAAATTTGCCGAGGTGCTGATGGATTGTATGCTTTTTGAGACGCCGATTCACGCCATTGATACGATCCGCTTTTTGGCAGATGCCGATGTTTCCGAAGTTCACAGTGTGGTGCAGCGGTCTATGTCCGGTTATCGGGATGTACACGCGGCGCTCGTCGCGTTTGAAAATGGCGTTGTCGCGCAGCTTATTCACAATTATACGACCAATGCCAGGCTGGAGCGTTATGAGATTCACGGGCACGAGATTTCGGCTTATATGGAGGGCGTGTCACGCGGAGAGGTTTTTTGTGATGGGGAGAAAAGAGAGTTGAGCGGGGATGGATCGGGGACAGACGAACAGAACCGATTTTTTATCGATTGTGTGAAAGAAGATCGTCCTGTCGCACTTCCCGCGGCAAATTTAGATGAGGCGATTAAGACGATGGAATTGGCAGAGGCGATTCTGGCTGGGACGCGATAGTATCGGATTCTTTCTATTGACAATATTTTCCGAATCCCGTACTTTTTAGATATTAGAAACGAGGTGTGGCTCAGTCCGGTAGAGCACCTGCTTTGGGAGCAGGGGGCCGGGGGTTCAAATCCCTCCACCTCGACCAATAAAAACAAGGGGTTGTGAGTTCTACTCACAACCCCTTGTCGTTTTCTGTATAGCAAAATAAAAAAATTGGGGATCAAACGCTCTTAAACTGCGAATCAAACGTTCTTGAAAATAGCGATATATCGATAACAACGATATATCGCTATTTTTGTTTTAAATGCTTGAAAATAAATCATTTCATAGTCAATATCGCTTTTTTTTCATCGATATATCGTTGAAAAATATAAAATTTAGCCTGACTTTTAGCTTTTTTATAATAAATCTATCCTCATTAAAAATAACGCCTTACGAATATAATAGCTTGGATCCATTCACAATGGCACACTTTTTGCTATTATAAGTCCCATTCAGGTCCCCTCAGAACCAGGACCGACGTAAAGCGCAAAGTTTCACATCCACACACCCAAAGGGAGGGTAGAAATGCATATGTATAAGCACGTAACACTTGTCGGACTCATTGCACTCTTTGTCGCAGGTCAAGTCTCTGCTAATTCTCATACTGAT
>JAPOXY010000213.1 GCA_026706845.1 Gemmatimonadota bacterium | reverse complement strand
TTCTTGTGGTGGGGATGTATCAAAAGTTCAGTGGCCAGCTTGGGTAAAATGCAGCGGTGATAGCTGAGTTGTGTCAGGGATAGATCAGTTTGAGTCGGTCATTGCTACTCGGAATTAGAGATTCGGAAATGGTTCAACCTCGTCAGTGAACAGATTTTAACATGACCCCACTTCGCATTTTCATTAGCAGCGTACAGACGGAGTTCGCACAAGAGCGAGCGGCGTTGCGCGAAGGCGGTGCTGGAAGACCTCGATTTTGAGCGAATCATTCGCTTCATCCGCACTGCACGCAGAGCCAGACAGTTTCCGTTGACAGAGGACACATCTCCTGAGGAGTTGCTGGAGCATCTGAAACTGTTGAACAACGGGCGGTTGACGAATGCAGCGGTGTTGTTATTCGGGAAGGCGCCTCAGCGGTATCTCATTTCTTCCGAAGTCAGATGTGCCCACTTCCACGGGACTGAGGTCGCCAAACCGATTCCGTCCTACCAGGTCTATAAGGGCACGGTATTCGAACTGGTTGACCAGGCGGTAGATTTCGTGTTGAGCAAGATCAATCGGTCAATAGGCACACGCACGGAGAGTGCTCGCGCTCCTCGTATCTATGAAATTCCAGAAGAAGTTGTGACAGAGGCCATTGTCAACGCAGTGGCGCATCGCGACTATACGAACAATGGGAGTGTGCAGGTCATGCTCTTTGCGGACCGGTTGGAGGTCTGGAATCCCGGCAGGCTACCGCCGCCACTGACACTGGAGAAGCTGCGGGTCGCACACACGTCAGTACCTGGCAATCCTCTGCTGGCGGAATCTATGTACCTTGCGGAATATATCGAACGGATGGGAACGGGGACGCTGGATATGATCCGCCGCTGTGTGAAGGCGGGTTTGTCAGAACCGGAGTTCGCTGTTCCCCAGGGATTTGTAACGACGGTTTGGCGAGCAACACTTGCAGAGCAAGTAGGGGGCCAAGTAGGGGGCCAAGTAGGGGGCCAAGTAGGACCTCGAGCTGGGGTCCAAGCTGTATTGTCACTTAAAGAGGTCGCTATGCTGCAGGCGTGCGCCCAAGGTGCAGTTCCGAGTGAAGTGTTGCTGACTGCCGCAGGTTATTCGAGCCGAACGAGCAGCTTCAGAAAGTGGCTTGACCGACTCCTGCATGGAGGATTACTGGAAAGGACTGTTCC
This sequence comes from Gemmatimonadota bacterium, assembly GCA_026706845.1. Classification (NCBI taxonomy): domain Bacteria; kingdom Pseudomonadati; phylum Gemmatimonadota; species Gemmatimonadota bacterium. Next base: position 7,327 of record JAPOXY010000213.1, on the reverse strand, counting down.
TGACAAACCGCGTAGCTCATTGCAGAGGTACCAATTAACGGACAAAGGACGGGCTGCTCTTTCAGATCTGAAGACAAGGGATACAGAGGCATGAGCGAGAGTCAGAACATCGAATGGAAAGAGACGTGGCGGGACGAATAGCTGAAATGGGTTTGCGGATTCGCCAACGCTCAGGGTGGCGACGGTTTGTGGTTGAGGTTTCCGTTCTCCGCTGCGTATCAAGTGCCCGATTCCCCTGTTGGTAGTGCCACTGCCCCAAAGGTTACCCCAAAAACTAACCAGATGTCTACCCAAGAAACTACCCAAGAATAAAAAAAACTAGGGAGAAAACTAGGGAGAAAACTAGGGAGAAAATTTTGACCCTGATCGCCGCCAATCCCTCAATCACCACAGCGGAACTGGCGAACCGACTCGAAATCACGGCAAAGGGAATCGAGTGGCAGATCAGTAAGCTGAAAAAAATGGGTGTCCTTGAACGGATCGGGCCTGCCAGGGGAGGCCATTGGAAAGTAGTGGAGACGCAGGATGAGTAAGGTCGGACAACGGGAGATCCGCACGCAGAAGCGCGTGATTGCGTTTTTCAAGAATGCGCTGGGCTATGCCCTTCTCGGCAACTGGCAGGACCGCGACAATAATCGCAATCTCGGGGAAAACGTGGCGATGATAGCTGAGTTGTGTCAGGGATAGTCCAGTTTTAGGCTACAAAAGACTGAGGATCAGTACAATGAAACGTTCGGAACTTCTCGAACTGATAGCCGGGGGTGAGAACTCTGGTGTAGAGTTTAAGCGGGATGATTTGCGCCCGGAACAACTCGCGAGGGAGGTGGTGGCACTCGCCAACTTTCAGGGGGGGCGCGTCCTTCTCGGCGTGGAAGACGACGGTTCCATCACCGGCATACAGAGAGATCATCTCGAGCGTTGGGTGATGGATTCCGTATTCGGACGCTTGGTGCATCCAATGATACTGCCGTTCTACGAGGAAGTTCCTATAGACGATGTGCGCCGTGTCGCGGTCATTACGGTTACGCAAGGAGCGACCAAACCCTATGTCGTGTGGTATCGCGGCAGGGAAGATATTTATATACGGGTTGGCAGTACGTCTCAACTGGCTTCGCGTGAGCAGCAAGCGCGGCTTTTCGCTGCTGGCGGTTTGATTCACACAGAGTTATTGCCGGTTTCCGGTAGCGGCCTTAGCGATTTGAGCCGAGAGCGACTGGCGGATTATCTCACAGCGATTGTCGGAGATCGAGATGTACCGGAGACCGACGAGGCGTGGAACGAGCGGCTTTGCGCGTTGGGATTTATGGTCGAGCGGGAGGATGGCCCGCCTGCCTGTACGATTGCCGGGTTGATTTTGTTCGGTTATCGACCGCGCCGCCTGTTGCGCCATGCCGGTATTCGCTGGATGTGTTTCGATGGGGAGGATAAGACTTATGAGGCTCTTGACGATCAGGTGATTGAAGGGCCGCTTGTCGATCTCTGGCGGGTATTGTCGGGGGGGCGTGAACTTGTGGAAAAGGGTCTTATTGAACGCCTTGCCGATGCAATGCGTCCATTCGTGTCCGAGGAGGCGGGGCAAGTAGATGAGTCTATGCGTCGAGAACGGCGTTGGCACTATCCGCTGGACGCGCTTCGCGAAGGCATTGTCAACGCGCTCACGCATCGGGACTGGACGCGGTACGAGCAAATCGAGGTGGCCCGTTACGCAGATCGCATTGAGATTACAAGCCCCGGTGCGTTGCAAAATGGCATGACAATTGAAAAAATGGTCGCCGGTCAGCGCATTCCCCGCAATTTGCTTATCTCCGAGACATTGCGGGACTATAGCTATTCCGATGCGCGCGGCATGGGGGTGAGAAACAAGATCATTCCTCTGATGCGGGCGCAAAACGGCGTTGACCCGGAGTTTGAGGCGACAGAAGATTACTTGCGGTTGACGCTGCGCCGAGGCTCACTACAGAGTTCAGGATAAAGGGCATTTTTCAGGCAATTTTAATCGACATTTTTATTATAATACATTTATTTGCAAGGGGATATATTCAGATGACTATAGATGTTAAGTGGGAACGGAAAAACGGGGTCTTGATTGCACTGCCCACCGGTTCTATCGACACGATTACTGCTTCTGAATTTCAGAGTGTCCTGGAATCTGGTATTGATCCGGGAGAGCAGGCATTGATCCTGGACTGTGAACAGGTATCCTTTATCAGCAGCGCGGGGATTCGGATTTTTCTGATCTTTGCCAGGGAATTTAAGGCATCGGGCAAGCAATTTGGAATTTGCGCCCTATCTGATCCAATTCGCAAGGTTATGGCGCTCGGGCGTTTTGATAAGATCATCTCGGTTTATGATTCTCAGGCCGCGGCAATTGACGCATTCAAGAGCAGTTGAGCTACAGAGGATCGAAATAGGTCAGGTCAGCGCCGTGATTTTCCATCGCGAGTACCGAGTCTCCTTTCAGGCGCACTTTGATGTCTCGCGTGCGGTGTTTCAATACGATTTCGCGCTCGGCGAGGGGAAAGCGTATTTCGATGGGGGTGTTGACCTGAGGGTCGGGGATTAAGAGATAGCCATTGGAGTACGTGGAGCGTTCGGCGACGGCGATATCGGATGGATCGACCCAGGTCGGGATGCGGACATACAGGGGACCGGGAGATTTGACGGTGATTCTCAGGCAGTCATTTGTATAGGGCGATTCGACTTTGATATGTTCGGTTTCGATATCGAAATGGAGATTCACCCGGTGGATTGAGGATTCGGTGCGTACGGCTTCGCGGAGGATTTCGCAGAGTGAGCCGACGCCCCCGCCTACGATGTCTGTGTTGAAGCTGATCCGCTCGAAGCCGAGTGGCGCGTGACCATAAGGTGCGGGGAAGCCAAAGCCGCCGAGATGCCGGTCTGCGACCTGGCGAAGTCCGTCTATGTTGTGCGGATTTGGCGGGTCTTCGATGAAGCTGTTGTCGCGCAATTGCGAAGGCAATATGTGACATCTCGTAATGCGCTCGGCGTCTTCGAAGTATTCGGTATATCCCTTTCTGCCCAGTATCAGGGCTGTTTCAACAATATCGCCCGTGTTGTTGATCTCTCCGCGATCGGGGCTCGCATCATCTCCACTGTTCTCAATTACCCATCCAATTTCATCGCGGATTTCCCATAGTCCATTGTCGTAAAATGCTTTGACCCGGTTGAGCAATTGCGCATCGTCGAGAAGGTCTGCGAGTTGTGCGAGCGAAGACATGACGCATGTTGTCGAATGGGTATGCGCTCCAAAGCTTTCGCGGTCGTAAGCACCCGATTCGAGGAAAAATTCGCGGGTCGTTTTTTCTTTCAGGATTACGGCGAGTTCGAGTGCAGGTCCGTAGCCCGTGGCGCGGTAGTATTTGACCAGGGGACCGATTGATCGCGCGATGCCGGTGATGAAGGTGTTCTCGCGGACTTCTATGCCGTGCTCATTTTCAAGGCGATTGAAGTCCCAGCCTGTATCTGGTTTGAATAGCTCGAATATGTCCCGGATGCTGTTCTCGGCGATTTCCCGCGCGCGATCGGAGTTTCTGTATTTGACCAACGGGTACAGAGCGTGGAAGCCTTCGCGCACGTTGTGGGTCGTGAAGCCGTTGACAGGTCCATCGACCTCTGTGCGGTTGAGGGGTAGCGCGACCGATCCGCTGTAGGAGAAGAAGGCGGCGTTGGCGTGTTTTTCAATTGCATCGGGATCGACTGAAATGCCAGCGGCGTCTTCGGCGTTGAGCAATGCGTTGAGGTGCCGGCCGGGTACGTGTGACTCGGTGTGTACGCCGCTGAACCGCAATTGTGGGTTTGGGCTGACTTCGGAACCGAAGAAGGGCATGTCGTTGTCGTCCGCGTTGAAGACATTGCTCATCATTCGGCAGCCCAGGCGGATCGCGTCGGTGATGTCGGTGGTGTTGATGTTGGAGAGTTTCATTTTATAGGGCCTGTTTAAGGGTGATTTCGCAGGGGTTTGATATTTATAAATCCCTTTTTTTTTGTAAGATAATGGGTAAACTTTCACTTGACAATGGGAATTGGAGTCCATAAACTTATATTCAGGTTAGTATATATGTTTTTTCGTCGCAGTTTTTTCACCCCTAAAGGAGGTAGAGCATGAAGAACGTTTACAGTGATGTTTTTCGCCCGCCGGGATTTTGGGTGGCACTGTTGTGTACAGTGTTTCTTGCCTTGCCGGTTGGGTTGCAGGCGCAGACCACGGGGAAGATCGCCGGGCGCGTTACAGACGCGGATTCTGGCGAGCCGTTGCCCGGAGCCAATGTCGTAGTTGTAGGTACAAGGATGGGCGCAACGGTCGATGTCAACGGCGAGTATTTCATTTTGCGCGTGTCGCCGGGCATTTACGAAGTGCGCGCTTCTCTCGTGGGTTATCAAAGCGTTTCCAAGACCGAGGTGGAAGTGCTTTTAGATCGCACCGCGACGGTTGACTTCCAGCTCAAAGAATCGACGGTCGAGTTGGACGCCATTGTGGTGACAGCCGATCTCGATCCCGTGCAGATGGACGTATCGTATGCGCAGCAGGCGATTACGCAGGAGCAGCTCGAAACAATTCCCGTTGGTGCGCGCATTCGGGACCAGGTCGCCACGCAGGTGGGTTTAGATAAAGATGCATGGGGTATTACCATTCGCGGTGAAAACGCCATGAACATCGGTTTCAATATGGACGGCGTGACCGCGGCTGACAATCGCCATCAGCGCGCTTATACATCTTTTTCAAAGACCGCGATCAAGCAGGTTCAGGTGCTCACGGGTGGTTTTAATGCCGAATACGGGAATATCCGCGGCGGAGTCGTGAACTTTGTGACCAAAGAACCCAGCCAGTTTTTTGTGTCGGCAGAAGGCACGTACAATCCCGCTGGCAAGAAACACTTTGGACCCAATCTCTATTCTGAAGAAAACTGGTGGGATGTGGGGCGTTTTCAGTCTAATAGTCCTACCGAAGACCGCAATGGAGATGGAGAGCCGGACTTTATTGGCTGGAACCAGGAACTCGCAAATCGCACAGCCGGTGGACAACAATGGGTGGCTGGCGTAAGTGGCGATCCCATTACCACTGTTGAGCAGGCCAGGGGGATATGGGCCTGGCAGCATCGGAGTCATGACGGAGATGATCCGTATGCCGACGGTCCATTTAACGCAAATCCGGAAGACCGCGATTACGATTATTTGTGGGATATTACGGTTGGTGGTCCGATTTTGAAGGACAAGGTGGGGTTCACGGCGTCGAGCCGCAAGGAGCGCATGGCCTATCCCTTTGATGTGGCCACGGTTTCTTATCGGGACAATACCACACAACTCAAGCTGACGTTTACCCCCACTGCCACGACCAAATTGAGTGTGCAGTATATTCGGGGGTTCCAGCACGGGAGCCATCAGGGCAATAATGTGGGCGTGCCACAGCGCACACAGCAGGCGGTTTTTGAGAACTATAACCATTCGCGCATGTTTATGCCCGCTGCCGAATTCCAGAAGATGCTAATTGAGCGCAATCACGGGTTGGTCTCCTGGACACACACTTTGTCGGCCAAGACGTTTTACAACTTGACGGCGCGATTTGGCGGTGCGGATTGGACCACGCAATGGCATCCGCAAAAACTGACCAACGCGCCCGCAATGGCTATCCACACAGATGGTTCGATGGAACAGGTTGACGAGAATAGTGCCGATGCGGCCAGAGCGCGGGGTGCCGTGGTTCTAAACGAAGCGCCCTTTGGCTGGAATTACAAGCCCGGTGGCAATGATATTCTCAATATTTTCCGAATGCAGGGCGGTGGCGGCAATAGCCGTGCAGGCGACTGGTCCACCATGGATGATCTCGATATTACGGCTGATTTCACGAGCCAGATTACCCCGCATCACCAGATTAAAGCCGGTGTGCAGGTGCATCATTTCAATTTGCACGAAAACCGGGGTATGGTGCCAGCCGCAGTTCCCGAATACAGCGATCCCATTTACAAGGATGAGTACGAAGGCCCGCGCGTCAGTTCAACCGATGACGTGATCTTTCCGTGGACCGGGCGCAGCGATCCGGACCTGCCCAGCGGAGGCGATATCAACGGGGATGGCGTTTTCAATGAATCGGATGTGCCTTCGGGCGGCGCAACGGGTGACCACAACAACTATTTTGTGAAAACCCCGATTTTCGGCGGCGTCTTTTTCCAGGACAGGATGGAGTATCGCGATATTGTGGTCAATGCCGGTGTTCGTCTGGATTGGCATCGCCCCGACCTTTATTTTGACCTTCCAAATGAAACCCATTTCCCGTGGTTTGGCAGAGATGCCGAAGCTGTTTATCGCGCGGTGCGCAAAGTGCGCCCGCCAACCGATTGGGCTTTTAGCCCCCGTTTTGGCGCTTCTTATCCGATTACGGATTTGAGCAAAATGTTCATCAACTACGGGCACTTTAACCAGATTGTGAATACGCGCGATATGTATCGCACGCAGAGCGGTTTGGGGCAGTCGCTGGAGTTTTTTGGCAATCCGTGGATGAAGATGGAGCGCACGATTCAGTATGAAATGGGATATGAACGCAGCTTCCAGGGCCAGTATCTTTTGACGGGAACGGTTTATTTCAAAGATGGCGAGAACGAAGCCTGGCCCGCCGTGCGGATCAGGGGGGCATTTAACACGGGTGCTCCTCGCAACACGCAGAATGCCTTTGTGACTGATGCGCGCGGGCTGGAACTGAAGTTGCAGAAGACGCGGGGCCAGTTCTTTACCGGTTTCTTGTCTTATGATATTCGCCAGGCGCGGGTTCGCAACACAGCGTGGCAAGATATCCGCGATGCGAAGACGGTTTCAACGCCTTCGACAACCGTGCTTGAGAATAGCCCGAACAATGCCGCGCCGCCATTTAAGGCAAAGCCCCAGATAAAGTTGGGCGGCAATTTCCGAACGCCCCTCGATTACGGCGGCGAACAGCGGATGCTCAAGGGCGGCTGGAATCTCGGTTTCTACCTTGATCGCGAGGCCGGAGAGTGGTTCAACTACAACCCGGGCAATGCGGATGCTTCGCTGATCAATGTGCTCAACGCGCAGTGGGTTGATGAATACGCCGCGCACCTGCGCATTTCCAAGATGTTCGATATGCCGGGATCGCCTATGCTATTCATAGAGATTTCCAACCCGCTCAACTTCCAAAATACGCACACCCTGGGCGGCGGCAATCGCAACGACCTTTTTGGGACTGCGCCCGAAGACACGCCCAGAGGAGGCGTGGGGAGCTTCGGCGGTGGCCAGGCCTTTGTATATTCCGGCACGAATACTGGCAATCGCTTCCGCGCGTATATGGAATCGATAG
>JAPOXY010000212.1 GCA_026706845.1 Gemmatimonadota bacterium | reverse complement strand
AGCCACAGCCTCGTTTGTGCCATCTTGAAAAAAACGCACCAGATCTTCAGGTGGAACTTCTATGCGAGCAATATCTTCGTGGTGCCGAACGCGCACTTGCACAAATCCGCGCGCTTTCAAAAATTGCTCGGCGCGATCGATTTTGCGCAATGCTTCCTCTGTGACGGCTGTGCCATAGGGGATTCGAGAAGACAAACACGCCGATGCGGGCATGTCCCAGGTGGGTAGTTGCCATTGCTTTGACAATGTTCGGACGTCGTCTTTGGTGAATCCCAATTCGACCATCGGCGCGCGAATACCCCGGGATTCGGCGGCAGCCATGCCCGGGCGATAGTCGCCAACATCGTCGGCTATTGCGCCGTAAAGCAAATACCCGAATTGTCCCGTATAGTGTTCGATTACTTCGTCCAGTTTATCGGCCAGCGCGCTTTTGCAGTGAAAACACCGATCGGGATCGTTTTTTACGTAGTCGGGGTTTTCCATCTCCCGGGTATAGACGATATCGAGTTGAATGCCAATTTGCTCGGCCAGTGTTTGAGCCTTTTCGAGTTCACCAGACGCATAACTCGCGGAGACTGCGGTTACTGCCAGCGCGTGGTCACCCAGAACCCGATATGCTGCCGCGGCCAAAAACGCGCTGTCAACTCCGCCCGAAAATGCCACGACCACGCTACCCATGTCTTTGAGCAAAGCATTTAGCCGTGTGAGTTTTTCATCAAGTGTCATGTTTTTAACCCTCGCTCACTTTTTAACTGCGCCAGGTACTACTACTGCATCTACCATTCCGTGTAATATTTTTTTGTCTGCTGGACAGACCGTTGCCTGCAAGCCCGAGAGCACTGCTTTGTCTTTAATGACAAAATAGTAGGGCTGCAACCGCACCCGTCCTCTGAATATTTCGATTTGATCGGTTTCGTAATCGTAGTACGACGCAGAAAAAGTCGCGCCATTGTGAAATTCCTGCATAATATGAGGTGTGTGTTCAAAAGCGCATAGCGCTTCGTCGATCACGCCTTGCCAATCTCGCTCGGCCATGTCGTGCCCCATGGTTACACCGCGACTGCCCCAGGCCATTTCAGAATATCCCGAGGGTTTGATGACCAGTTGCCGGTGTTTTTGTCCCAGGTGTCCCAGCGCACGCCAGTCGGAAAAGGATTGCCCGTCAATTTCCAATCCCGCAATAACGCCCTGGGGGGGCAAAGGCGCGGGGTCTAAGACCCACGTTTTGGGAAAGGTTTGCCGCAAAAAGGCCACGGATTTTTTGCCCAAATGTTGATGCCAGAAATCCGATAACAGGGGATGGTGAAACAGCGCCATCATCATCTTTTCTTCGTGATACGCTTTTAAGGGGGGTGTGAGCTTGACAAGCCCTTTGCGTACCGCGTAAAAAATTAAATCAATTTGGGGCAGGTTTCGCAAATCGAATAATTCAAAAAACCTGTATATCACGTCTATGCGCTGGCGACCATGTGCCCCATTGACAAATAGTCCATCTTCGACAAAAGATACTTCTTCGGGACCAATGACATAAGTTTCCAGACCAATGGCATTTAATCGGTCACCTAAATACGACATCTCGGGCCGATAAGCCGATGCTTCTTCCGAGACCACTATGCCCAAAACAGGCGCGTCTGTGCCAGCAACGTCGCGGATCATCTGTGCAAATCCAGTGACCATTCCATTTGCGCCGCCCACAATTTGATCGCCGAGTTTGGCATATCGCTCTGCCAGGCTTGCCGTAAATCCGATCCCACCGGGCACGGAATCCAATTCCGTCGCAATCATTCCCGCTCGCGTGGGTATCACATCGGGCCGAATTACGAGGGGAACATGGCTTTTGAATCGGCTCATTTGCCCAAATTTGATCACTTCTTCAGATTTGCCCTGGTCCAGATACTGCGCGACCCATGCGGGCTGAATGCCCCTCATACTTTGCGAATACAATAGATTCAGTGCTTTGTAAAACTGATAGAGATGCTGCCCCAATGCCTCAAGGTGTGATAGAACTGGGGGCGGCAGCCACCACGGGTCGGGCGATACGCGCCACGAACTGTTCGACTGGGGATGTACCTCGCGCTGTACTTCGGTATATAAACCACCTCTGGGCGTCAGATCGTCAATGTAGCGTGCCCGTTCCCGGGCGTCCATCTCGTCAACGGATTTCTCCGTGTCACACATGCTCATAAAAATTCCTTCGATTGGCGTGTTTGCATTTTCTAAAATCTATCCCCTAAAATACAAAGAACAGGGAGTTCTGCAAGATGCGAAGCCCTGTTCTGTCAACATGATAAGTATGTAGGTGCTTATCCTTTGCGCTTTGATCGCAGATGTTCACTGATGAGCGCGCTCTCAGCCTCAGAGAGCACTGGCGCATCATCTTGTTCGGATGGAGATTCTGCCTCATCGTCCGCCGCGGGTTCTTCGGGCTCGGGCGGCTCGGATGGCGGCGACGGTTCTGGCGCTACTTCAGGTGGCTCAACAGACGGTAGAGTGTCCAGGTGTATTTCTTCGGTCAGTTCATCCTCCAGGTTCAATCTCGCCGTAACGGCGTTATATATCGATTGGGCGGCTTCGACCCGGGCTTCTACCTGGCGGATTGATTGGCGCAATTCGTCTATTATAGCCAGTGCATCTTCGATTTCCCGACGCGCATTATCGAGGACTTGCTCATAGAGTATATCTGCGGAATCACCATCTGGAGCGGTCATGAAAATATCCTTACTGTTTGTGAGAATTCGATGTGCACCGTAAGTATAAGGCACACAATATCAGATAGCAAGATAAAATAGAGTTTGAGATGCTGAGCAGCTATTTAGTGAAATCAAAGATGATTCACCCCGTACCAAACTCCCGGAATTGGCAGGCAGGCGCGCAGGATCTCACCGGCGCGTCCACCGGCATCCAACATCGCGTTCTCGGTTCCTTCCAGGGTTCCAAAAATTAGCTGTGCCGCTGCACCTCGGCTTTCGGCCACCACGCGGTTGTCGCCATAGTAGATATGATATTCATCGCCCACTTCCCGAAATACCAGCCCCCGGGCGGCGTGTTCTCCGATTCGTTCGACAAAATAGGGGCGCATTTTTTCGAGTAATTGTTCAAAGTGTATGATCATGGTCGTGCCAGGTAGATTGGCTGGTTCACCAGTCAAATCGCGCGCTTCGAGCAGGCCGTGCAATACGGTGTCGAATCTCTTGACGTGCAATGATAGCTGATTCAAATGTTGATTGTCGATAAATTTGCCCAATGCGCCGACGATTGCAGACCGCTCACCCGCGTAATCGAGCAAGTACACCTGTCCTGCATCTCGTTCGCGCGCCTGCTGCATGACCCCAAAGGCAACGGGTTGATCACCCCGGTGAATCAGATAGGTTTTTGCGGGGCGGTTCTGCACCCATCCATCTATGCCAAAGGCGATGTCCGAAGGCGGGCGCAGCCAGCGCACGGGGTCGCGCCGATAAATGGCTCCAATGGTTTCGACATCTGCTTTTGATGCCTGTGTTATTGTCCAGTCTGTATCGTCAAAGTCGCCCGCTTGCTCGCTCGCGATGTGAAATATCCTGTCTCGTCCCACATATCGACACCCATATCGGTGGTACATGTTGCGATATCCCGATACCAGGATATAATCCACGCCATCTTTGCGGCAGTGGCGCATGGTGTCTTGCAAGAGTGCCGTGGCATGGCCCTTGCCCCGATGGGCTTCGTAAGTCGCTACCCCTCCGAGAGAGGCCACTCGGAGTGTGCATCCCATAATGGATATGTTTCGCCGAATTGTGCCGATGTGCGATACGACTTCGCCGTTTTCTACGACCACGCGCAAATTGTGCATATTATCGTCATTGAAGGCGTGTGGTTGCATATCTGATAGCCCCTCGAAAAATACGTTGTCGAGTAGCTGACACAAACGCCCCATTTCATCGCGGCGCACGCTGCGAATCCCATTTTCCCAAGATGCTTCTGGCTCTCTGGGCATAAAGATCTCCTGCTAATCAATCGGGAAGAAAATCGCGATACGCTGTCTTATCCCTTCAGGTATTTGTCAAATATATCCAAACATTTGTGACCACTAAATTCGTGGACCCCATCAAATCGATCTTTCACCAACTGATCGCGCGCATCTGCCGCGCGATAGATTTTTGATAGGTGGCGAAATGCCCGTTCAGCATCTGAGATTTGAAAACCCGGGTCGCGTTCGCCCATCTCCACGACCAGAGGGCGAGGTGCGATCAAACCCGCAACATCGGGAATATCGCCGATTGCCATCAATCCCGGCATATATTGTGCCCCACAAAAATTTGCTCTTCCGGGCATTGCGCCTTCTCGCAATGTGCTGAGATACCCGCTGATACACGCGCATTTGATCCGCTGATCCAGAGCCGTCAAATAGGTCGTCATTGTGCCGCCAAATGACACGCCCAAACACCCGATCCGCTTCTCATCCACTTCTCGGCGCGCCTGTAAGTAATCCAGTGTGCGAAATCCATCCCAGATTTGCAATGCCAAAAAGTGATACCCGCGATATCCCTCTGCCATGTAATTTACGTTGCACTTGTCGCGCGTTTGGCGCACCCAATCTTCGGGGCTCATCCGCTCGCCAAATCCACGCCAATCCGGTGCGATGACCACATAGCCCCGCCGCACGAGTTGGACACCCAGTTGCTTCTGATAATCCTCGTGTGGCTTTTCATCTTCGTCCAAACCCACGAGTGGATTTTTGCCTATCCCATGACCGTGTGCCGCCAGAATTCCTGGACGCTTTTCGCCGCGTTTCAGTCCCTTTGGCACCAGTACAAATGCGGGGACGCTGGCAAACTGCTCTGTGTCAAACGCGACTTTTTCGCGCACGTAATCCCCCATGTTGTCCCGGCGAATCACTTCCGCCCGAAGGGGCACGCGTTCTGGCATTGGTCCCAGATTTTTTGTCAATCGCGCGCGGAATTTTCGACGCCACAGACGCCAGTCATCCACAGTCTGTCCATCAAAAGTCAGTTCGGATTTTGTCGCCCGCATCCACGCAAAAACAGATTCATAAGGCGAGAAGAAGCGTTTGCGTCTGTCCATTGGTCTCTTCCTTATTTTAGAATGCCCACTTCCCACAGAATACAGGCTATGGCAAATACCACATATACCAGTGATGCAATCGCCATCATCGCGGTACATCCTTTGCCCGGTCGGGCGGTTTTTGGCAAGTAGCGATAATTGATGTATAGCATCAGTGGCACGTAAATCGCCATGGCAAATCCACCCATATAGGCCGCATTGAATAGAAAGCCCAGCTCACTTACACCGTATTGTTCCATTACAAACGTGATCACACATCCGGCCACAATCCATATTCCCGCGACGAGAAGATACCACCAGCTCAATTCTCGTTTTTGCGCGCCCTTAAAATTGGTATATACAATGTCTGCGATTGACCGCGAGACCCCATCTACGAGGGCGAGTTGTGTGCCAAATAGCGTTGCCAGTCCTACCAGAAGAAAGATCACGCGGCCCATGTCGCCCCAAATTTCGCCCAGAATAGCGGCTTCGTCCCAAATCAGCGTGCCTTGCGAGGGAACGATGCCCTGGGGATGCAGGACTGCGAGCGATCCAAAGATGAATAACATCATTGTAATGGAGTTTAATCCCCAGAAAAACAACATCTGATCTTTTTTTATATAATCCCACCAGGCCTTGAACCTTGTCGCGTTTTCTTCTGTTTCTTCAAATACAAATCCGGTTGACGGTATGGCTTCTGCGCGGCTCCGCAATGGATTTTGCATGATTGGCACATGTGCGCCCATGCCGATGTGTTTGTCGCGCAAATAAAAGGTGTAAAACAAATTTGCTGTTCCCCCAGCTCCGGCAAAGACGATGGCGATGAATAGTGCCTTTACCGACATGTTTGGATCTTTGTAACCGATGTTCGCGATTCCTTTTCCCAGGTCGATCCACGTTTCTGCCGTGCCTACGGCAAAAGCCACCATAATTAATCCTATGGTGACAATCGCCACCATCAGTTCAACGGCTTTTTCCATTGAATTGTAAATGAGCTTGGGACCAAACAAAATGAGTGCGACGCCGATAAATGTAATCACGGTCCAAAAAGTGTCCGATCCCCAACCATGAGGACCGATCAACAGAGCTTTGAGAGCCAATCCCGAGGCGCGTCCCCATCCCGGGGCGATCCAGGAGAATAATGTGATTAAAATAAACAGGGGTGCAAAGCCGCGCCACACGCGCGCAAATCCCGTATATACTGTTTCACCTGTGGCAATTGTCCATCGCCCGACCTCAAAGTTGATCCACATTTGCAAAAACACGCCGAGTACCGCGGCCCAGATCATGCTCGCTCCGTACTCGGCGACTACAAGAGGCCACACAATGATTTCGCCTGCGCCGATGGATAGCCCGACCAGGATGGCACCCGGTCCCGCCATTTGCCAGAAGCCCGATTTGCGTTCGGGTAGAACGGCTGTTTTGAAATTGTCCAATTTTTTGAGCATCTATTTCTCCGGTTAAGCGCGCAGTGCCATTGTCGCGATCTCTTTGATGCCGAGTGTTTTGGCGACTCGGCGCGATAGCGATAAGTACGTCGTCAGTTTTCCGCCGAATATATTGAGCAATTGGGTTTGCCCGCGCGTGTGCAAATCCAGTTCGTATTCCCGCGAGAGCGCGGTTGCATCGCCTTTTTTTTCTACGAGGGGACGAACCCCCACAGTGGCATCTGTGATATCCGCGTGCTGAAGCTGACGGTTTGGCGTCAGGTACGCATTTACTGCCCGAATCAAATAATTGATATCTTCTTCGTGAATCACTACGTCATCTACTCGTCCGCGTTCTTCGCGCTCGGTTGTGCCAATTATTGTTTGATCGCGTTCTGGTTCGGGTATGAGAAAAAAGATGCGCTTGCCTTCGGTTTGTAAAAATAGGGGATGAGGTGTGAGCAGTCCATCTACAAAAATGTGAATGCCGCTCACTTTTCGAATCTGAAATCGCGATGGTAAGTGATAGCGCGCTGCGACTTCATCAATCCACGGTCCCGTTGCATTGATCAGGGTGTGACTGCGGTATTTTGTTTCCCCGCCCAACAGGGCAAATCCGGTTTCTTCCCAGGCCACGTGTTGAACGTCTATCCCTTCGCGAAATACGCATCCCAGTTCTTGTGCGTCTTCTGCCACGCGCTTTGTGAGTGCGAGATCGTTTGTCTTGCCGTCGTAATAGCGCAGTACCGCCCTAATCCCTTCTTGCTTTAATGCGGGAAATTCGCGGGTAAATAGCTTTCGAGGGACTTTACGTGACCGATAGATATTGTGCCGCCCAGCCAGTGCGTCGTAGAGCTTGATCCCCGTCCACAACCTCCAGACGGGACGCGGGCTCTTGCGATAGATTGGCAGATAAAACGGTCGCATTGAGACCAATTCGGGATAGCGTCCCAAAAGTTCCAGACGATCACTCAAAGCCTCTCGCACCAGTCCAAATTGCCGCGTTTCCAAATAGCGCAATCCACCGTGGACCAATCGCGATGATTTGGATGATGTGCCCCCGCCAATCGCGCCTTTGTCCAGCACCAGCACCCGTTGCCCGCGCTCGGAGAGTTCACGCGCGATGCCGCATCCATTGATCCCTGCACCCAATACAATTGCGTCATAAGTCATAGATTAGCTCTTAGTGGTCAAAAAGTCCGGTACAATTTCATTTTGCAAGACCTGATCCAGTGTCTGGCGTTTCCGAATTAAGTGCAATGCGCCGTCTCTGTCCAATAATACTTCGGCTGCTTCGGGAAAGGAGTTGTAATTTTTAGACGACATGCCCGCACAATACGCGCCCGATCCGCCAATGACCACGGCGTCTCCCACTTTTGTTTCTGTCAATAGCCGGGGTAGTAGTCCTTCGGGATCGTCGGGCGCAGGGGTTAATACGTCGCCGCTTTCACAACAATGTCCTACCACAATATATTCGTCTATCCCGCGTTCTTCTTTCTCGGCGGGCACCACAGTAATGGGATGTTGCGCCCCGTACATGCTCGGGCGAATCACTTCGGTCATCCCGGTATCGGTTTTGATAAATTTGTACCCGTTTTTCCCGGTCTCTACCACATCAATCGCCGTTGCAACGATTGCCCCGGCATTTGCGACCAGATATGTCCCTGGTTCCACTTCCAAACGCAACGATCGTCCGGTTTGTCTCGCGGTCATTTCGAAGGCTTCGGCCATATGTTGTCCGATTACCTGCAAATCCGTCGATACTTCTCCCGGCATGCGCCCAATCTTGTACCCACCTCCCAGGCTCAATGTGGTGGCGTTTTCAAATCCAACGCAAATTTTCAATGACATCAATGCGACGCGCTCCCATACTTCGGGATCGTTGCCCGACCCGATATGCGTATGCATGGTCGTTATGGTCAAATTGCGCTGTTTGCAAATTTTATGGACATCGGAGATATATTCATGCCAGATCCCAAAGCTCGCGGCCGGTCCTCCCACGTTGGTGCGCTTACTGTGCCCAGATCCCATGCCGGGATTGATACGCACGGAAAGCGATCGCCCGGGGAACAGGTCGCCAAATGTTCGCAGTTGATTCAGGGAACACGCATTAAAGATTACACCACGATCGATCAGGTGTTTCAAATTTTCGGGTATCTGCTGTGCCGTAAGCATGATGTGATGGCCCGGCACACCAGCCCGCAGGGCGCGCTCGGCCTCGTATCCACTGCTGGCGTCGATGTGCAATCCCCTTTGCGTTAAGATGCGAATTACGGTGCTGTTGGGCAATGCTTTCATCGCATAACGCGCGGTCAGTCCAAAGGCATTGGGGAAGTTCAACACTGCCTCGGCCTGTGCTTCCAGCGTGCGCTGGTCGTAAACATA
>JAPOXY010000211.1 GCA_026706845.1 Gemmatimonadota bacterium | reverse complement strand
GCTTCGTACAAAAAATATCGAAAACACGCTTGATCTTCTCAAAAAACAATGGAGGTCTATATCTCCAGGATCTCCATTTGAATACTTCTTTATTGACGAATATTTCGCAAGACTACATCAATCAGAACACAAGATGGGAAGACTTTTGACTCTTTTTTCTCTAATTGCAATTACAATGGCTTGCCTTGGATTATTCGGCCTGGCTTCTTTTGCGATTCAGCAGCGAACTAAAGAAATAGGTATTCGCAGGATTTTCGGTGCTACAATTACAAATATCGTGATTCTGTTCTCTAAAGAGTATATGAAATTGGTATCCATCGCCAGCCTGATTGCCTGGCCAGTGGCTTACTATGCTATTGACATCTGGCTTCAGGATTTCTCGTACCGCATTACACCAGGTATCACGAGTTTCACACTAAGTACAATAGCCGCATTAGCAATTGCCCTGATCACCGTAGGGATTCAATCCTATTGGGCCACACGGACCAATCCTGTAGATTTGATACGGTACGAATAGAGAATCAAAACCCCCTTAAAACCGTACTTGCTCTGCGGGGCAATCCCTCCTTTGGCGCGCGTTTTAACACGACGTATTCCAGATCGTGTTCCTCGCAAAAAACTCTCTTCTCCAGCTTATCGCCGTCTTCATTCACCGCGTAAATATCCGGTTTAATAACCGCAATCTCAGGCGCAGCATCCATCCATCCATCGCCAGAGGAAATGATCCCCTGTTTGACAAAACGGACGGATTGCACCACATACCGTCGTTCGTCCTCACCGAACATCGGATGATGTTCCCCCTTGAGCAAACGGACATTTGCATCGTGCCCCACAACCACGTACAAATCGCCCAACTCCGACACCTCTTCAAAAAACCGGATATGCCCGGAGTGAAACCAGTCAAAACAACCCGTAACAATCACTTTTTTATTATTCGCACCCCCATCCGCTGTCTCCCCTATCGGAAACCCCCTCACATCGTCTGCAGCCAAAACGCGATATGCAATATTATGCACATCGCAAAAATGTCGTCTCTGCAGCGAATCATCTCGTTCATCCACCACCCACATATCGGCCTGGACCGCATCGGGAAGACCGTCTTTATCTGCCAACTCCGTCACAAGCGTCGCGCGATCCACATAGCGAATCGCATCCATCATATACATGCGTTCTTCTTCCGGAAATTTGGTTTGCCCTTTGACGACATCATCCCCCCATACCAGCGCGTGAAGACATCCGTATCGAGAAGCCTCTTGTAAAAAACGGATATCGCGCGCCCTCATATCGTCAAAACTGCCTGAAACAACAACCGTCTCCATATCACTACCCTCTGTCATATCGGACATCCACGCGAAGAGCGCCCGGCACGGGTTCTTCAGACACAACGTATATATACCCACCGCCACACCCCGAATACATCGCCCCGACATATCTCGACTGATAATATTCCAAAATACCCATCAAATCAATCCGAATAGTCGGATGACGCACCGTATGCGGCAAAAGAGTCTCCCAACACACCATACACTCATTCAGAGACGCGCCCAAACCCCGGATATCCCTGACAATAATCGCATCATAACAATCCTTGCCCGCCTGACTCAATCTCTCAATCCATATCGGATCTAAATTCTTTTCACCCAACGGCTCATAGCCATCGGGACGCGGCGCAACCGGAACCATGTAGATCACATCTTCGATCCAACGCGCGACATCGGGGTCATTATTGGACTCGATATGGACCGGAAAATACCCCCCCTCGTACTCGCAATCGTAATCGAGCCTGCTCACACCCGGATAAAGCAACCCAATCATATCCTGCGACCCCGACGGCTCGGCCTTGCCCTCATTTTCAACCGTGTACAACTCCTTCACCAGATCGGACGGCGCGCGATCGGGAAACGCAGAACCCCAGAGCCTCATCGCAACATCTCGCGTACTCGTCGCCATACCGCAGCGATTCATAAAACGGCTAGTCGGCTCGAGCGAAATCACAACCATAGACCCGGGAGGCGATGGATTGTGCTGCGACAAAAACGGCTGATCAATCCACCCACCGGCAAAAGCCATGCGAAAGGGAATATTGCCAATAACGCTCGTAATATCTCTGCTCATATAATAAATACCCTGCTTAACTCACCGTCGGTTTGCCCGCTTTGCGATCCGCATATTGCTGTGCAATCCACGCATAAGTCTTAGCCATACCGTCTCGCAAAGAAGTATCAGGCTCCCAATCGAGCATTTCTTTAATCATCGCATTGTCACTATTGCGACCGGCAACGCCCTGAGGCGCAGACAAATCATACGTGCGATTGAGTTTAATACCGCCGATCTCCTCAATAACACTCACCAATTCATTGATAGAAACCAACTCACTCGAACCCAGATTAATAGGCGTTGCAACGAGGTCCTCACTGTGCATAATCATATCGACGCCTCTAATACAATCGTCAACGTACATAAAACTGCGCGTCTGATTGCCATCGCCCCAAATATCAATCTCGAGCTTGCCAGTATCTTTGGCCTCAATCGCTTTGCGGCAAAGTGCTGCAGGTGCCTTCTCTCGCCCACCATCCCACGTCCCATAAGGACCATACACATTGTGAAACCGCGCAATCGCCGTCTTCATCCCGCGCTCTGCCCAATATTCCTCGCAAAACATCTCCGAAACCAACTTCTCCCAACCGTATCCGCGCTCTGCCATAGCCGGATATGCATCTGATTCTTTCAGAGCGCGCACATTGGGATCCTCTTGTAATTCGGTATTATACGCGCAGGCAGAAGAAGAAAAGAAATACCGCTCAACACCCGCCCAATAGGCGGCTTCAATCAGATGGGTATTGATCAGAATACTCCGCAAACACTCGACCCTGAAACGCTCGATAAATCCCATTCCCCCCATATCCGCCGCGAGATTGTACACTTCAGCAGCACCTTCAACGGCGCGTTTGCAATTGTCTTCATCGCTCAAATCCAAACACAGATTCTCCACCCCCGATACGCGCTGGTACCACTCGGGCAAGGGTTTCTTATCAACAGCGCGAAGCCGCACAAACCCCTGATCGTAAAAATATCGCGTCAGTGCACCCGCAATAAAACCGCCCGCCCCACAAATAACGATCAAATCGTCTTTATTGAGCGTCGTTGCTGCTATTTGCTGCTTTCCCATCGTATTCCTCCAAAATAAATAGCCTGTATTCTGGTATTATGCGTCTGGTCAGTGGAGATATTACAAAAGAGAGACACAAGACGCAAGAATGGTTAGACACAAGATAGGTTTCTCAATATATTGCAAAAAGTAAAAACCATAAGATCAACGCGTTCCACAGGAGCACCCATGCCGCTACTCAACGTCGAAAACGCCCGTAAAAACCTCAGCCGCTATCCCTGGGCGCAGGTCATCCTCGAAGACTGGAAACAACAGGTCGCCCACCTCATGGACCAGAACCGCGACTTCATCGACGCCATGATACCCGAACTCACCCCCTGGCCCGAATACGGCCAGAACTGTCCCGTCTGCGTCAACCGCCTCTCCTCCATGGGTGAAACCGGCCTGTACGAATGGGATCCCACCGATCCGGACAGACTCATCTGCAAATACTGCAAAACCGAGTACCCCAACGCCAACTATCCCGAAACCGGCAGCATCACCGCGGCCAGAATGAACCAGACCTTCACCTTCTATCTCACCGACGAAGAACGCGCCCACCCCGAAGACAAATCCGGCAAACACGCCTTCAAATGGGTCAACTGGCCCGTACACACGAGTTGGACTGGCATCATCCGAACAAAAAAAAGCCGCTGGTGCTTCGAACAAATACTACCGCTTGCCAAATTATACGCCCTCACGGATGACGTATTATACGCCCGGTGGTGCGCCTATATCATGGACTGCATGGCGCGGCGATACCCCAACTGGCTCTTCCACTCCTACGACGGCACCATAGCGGATTGTCCGCCGGCCGAAGTCGCCATCTCCCTGGGCAAATATCCCCGCGCCGGGCGTTTTCCCGTCGAAACCATCATCACCGCCTTTGAAGGCCGCCATCGCGAGGCCGACCATGCAGTACTCAACAACGGCTTCTGGGGCGCCGGACGCTTTGGCAGCAGCGGCTCTGACGGCGGAAGCATTCTCCAGATCACCCTCGCCTACGACCTCATCCGAACAGCCCAATATCAGGATGGCTCACCCGTCCTCACACCCGAAATGGATCAACGCATCGTCAAAGACCTCATCCTATCCGGCTGTGCAGACACCGAAAACTGGAGCGAAATCAACAACAAATGCGGTCCCGGCCGCGCACTAAGCGCCGCTGTCGGCATACTCTTTAACAGACCACAAAGCGTGCGCCGCGCCATCGAAGGTCTTGAAACCCTCCTCGAAGATGCCTTCCACTTCGACGGCTTCTGCACCGAATCTCCCTCCTATTCCGCCATGCACCTCAACCTGTTGCGCGACATACCAGAACTGCTCGTCGGTTACTCCGATCCCGACGGCTACGAACCCGAAACCGGTCCACCCCTCAAAAACCTGGACCCCTTTCAGCACTTCGACCGCTATCGCCTGGCTCTGGAAAGCATGGCCCGCATGCTCGACCCGAACCTGCAAGACCCCGTCATCGGAGACTCCCGAGAAGGCCGCAGCATCGACCCCATCTACGCCGAAATCCTATCCGCCCACTACGGCAACCGCTACGCTGGCCTGCTAGAAAAATCGCAGAACGCCCCGCTCTCACAAAAAGGCGACGAATACGCCCTCTGGCACCGAAACCCCGATCTAGTAGCCGAACAGGACACCGACCTGCCCCACCACACCGAATGGTTCCCCGGCTGGCACGTCGCCGTCCTGCGCGGCGGAAACCCAAAAGGTCACACCGCCTTCTATCTCAACGGTTATGGCTATGGCGGCCACCGCCACTACGACAGCCTGGGCATCATCTACATCGCCCATGGGCGGGAAATGGCCGCAGACAGGGGGTATATCTGGGACGACCCCAGAAATGCCTGGACCAAAAGCACCCTCTCCCACAACATCGTCACCGTTGACGCCCAAAACCAGAGCGGCAACCCAAAACCCGCCAGCCTGGAACTCTTTGGCACGGGTACAGGCGTCGAAATCGTCCAGGCATCCGCCGCCCCGTACGAGCAATGTGACCGCTATCAGCGCACCTGCGCACTCATCCAGATCCCCGGCGAACAGACCTACGCCATCGACTTCTTTCGAATAAACGGCGGCAATCTCCACCAGTATGGCTTCCACTGCAATGGCCGACTCACGGGCATTCGCGGCGCCGATCCCCAACCCATAAATGAACAAATCGAATGGCTCGACAACATCCGCGCCGACCATCCTCAAGTCCCCTTCACCGCCACCTGGCAAAACCAGGACCTGCGAATGGACCTCACCCTGCTCAACCCCACCCATCGCCTCCTGCTCGCAGACGCCCCCGGCTGGCGCTCAGACCTGGGTGACCAGCTCAACGCCCCACCCGTCCAGCAAATCCTGGCCGAACGCAAAGACGACGCGAACACAAATAGTCAGTACGCCGCCGTCATCGCACCCTACACCGACACATCACCCGTCCAATCCGCACACCTGATCCTGAACGACCCCAACACCAGCGCCATGGCCATAGCTGTAAAACGCGATGGCTGCACCGACTACATCCTCTCAGCCCCAGAAGGTACAACCCACGACCTCGGACCCCTCTCCATCACAGGCCAATTTGCATACGCATCCATCGACAACCAGGGCAATCTCCAACGGGCTTATCTGCTCTGCGGCACCGAACTCCGCTGCGGCAGTCACACCCTCACACTCCCGCAGGCACAGACCCCACTCGACGTCACCTCAGTTGACAATCGCACCTATCATATATCGCAAACCGTGCCCGAACCCGACGCTCTCCCCGGAACCTATCTTCTGTGCGCAGACACCGGCTACGAAATCGAATCCGCCTCGGAAAAAACCATTACCGTGCGGGATTATCCCGCCATCGCGTGCGACCGCATTGTTCTCCTCAACGCCGCAACCTTAAATCCTGCGATCTAACGAAATTAGCGCACGCATGACCAGGTCTGGCTCCACCCGATGGGGAAATTTTATAAAAGGCGCAATCAACTCGGCATCGCCCCCGGTCAAAACAAGCGTCGCACGCCCATCGGGAACCAGTTCACTAAACAGTCGCTCTACAGCACCAGCAGCCCCATAAATAACCCCCGCCCGGATACAAGAAACCGTATCCGTCCCAACAGCCGAATCAGGTGCTTGAAGCGCTACATGGGGAAGCAAACTCGTTTCATCGTGCAGCGCGCGCAATCCCATACCCAAACCCGGCGCAATCGTCCCCCCGCGAAAAACACCATCTGCCGTCACCAGATCCACAGTCAACGCAGAGCCAAAAGCAGCGACAACCACACTTCCCGCGCATATGCGAAACGCCTCGCCGGCTTGCAATAGTCGATCAATGCCAACATGGTCGGGACGGGACACAGCGACATCAACCCCCAGATCCATATCCGTATCGACCACCTGTGGTATTAACCCCCATACCGTCTGAACCGCCTTGTGGATCACCTCATCTGCACCGCGCACCACAGAAGCAACCAAACACCGATCGGGCGCTCCCCTCGGGGCAAAACGCGATTTGAGAACATTCACGACCTGTGTCGCATCTTGAACTCCGCTAAGAGACACACGCGCAATCAGACGATCATCATCGTATAACGCCGCCTTCAAACGCGAATTGCCCACATCAAAAACCAGCAGCTTTCGCCCCATTATTCACTTCCTGTTTAGCGATCAGCCTAACCAGCCCCCAGCCCCAGTCTCTCTTTGCCTTCGTGTCTTTGTGTCTTAGTGTGAGATTCCCTTCACACTTCATCCTTCACACTTTACACTTCCCCTTCACCTCTCGCCGCCGCGCGTGTAAAACCAGTTCAGTATATCCATTGGGCACATCGCGCCCCTTGAAAACCAGATCGAGCGCCGCTTGAAACGCAATACTCTCATCAAAATTTGGCGCCATATTGCGATACGCCACATCGCCCGCATTCTGCCGATCTACAACTGCAGCCATCTTCTCAAACGTCTCGCGGACCTGCTCTGCACTCACAATCCCGTGATGCAACCAGTTGGCGATATGCTGGCTCGAAATGCGCAAAGTCGCGCGATCTTCCATCAGACCCACATCGTGAATATCCGGCACCTTGGAACAGCCAACACCCTGATCAACCCAGCGCACCACATAGCCCAAAATACCCTGCGCGTTATTGTCCAATTCCCGTGCGATCTCCTCAACCGTCAGATCCCTATCCAGCAAAGGCGGCGTCAAAATCGCCTCCAGACTCGCGCGTTCTCGCCTCGCGAGTTCTGCCTGCCGCGCCGAAACATTCACCTGATGGTAGTGCATCGCGTGCAATGTCGCTGCAGTTGGCGACGGAACCCACGCAGTAGTCGCCCCGGCTTCCGGGTGATTCATCTTCGTCTCCACCATCTCCCGCATCGCATCCGGCATCGCCCACATCCCCTTGCCAATTTGCCCCTTGCCAATCAAACCCGTCTCAATACCCACATCCACATTCCAATCCTCATAAGCCGTCAACCACGGTTGCGCCTTAATTTCATTCTTGGGAAGCATAGCACCGGCTTCCATACTCGTGTGCATCTCATCACCCGTGCGATCCAAAAATCCCGTATTGATAAAAATGACGCGCTCGCGAGCTTCCCACATAGCGCGTTTCAAATTGACAGTCGTGCGCCGCTCTTCATCCATAATCCCGATCTTCAGCGTATTTCGCGCAAGTCCAAGCGCATCCTCCACGCGCCCGAATAATTCTACTGTCGCCGCCACCTCTTCAGGCCCGTGCATCTTGGGCTTTACGATATACACACTGCCCGAGCGGCTATTTTGAAACGCGCCATTGCCCTTCAAATCGTGAATAGCCGCCAGCGACGTCACCATCGCATCCAAAAACCCTTCGGGAATCGCCTCTCCATCGGCAGTCGTCACCGCATCGGTGTACATGTGAATCCCTACATTTCGCACCAGCAGCGTACTTCGCCCCGGCAGTACCAGCTCACCGCCGTCTGGACAAATATAATTCCTATCGGGATTCAATTTGCGATTCAGGGGTTGTCCATTCTTTTCGAAAGTCGTCTCCAGCGTCCCCTTCATCAAACCGCACCAGTTGCGATACACAAGCACCTTATCCGCGGCATCCACAGCAGATACGGAATCCTCACAATCCTGAATCGTGGTAATAGCTGACTCCAGCACCACATCTTTTACCCCTGCCGGATGGTCTTTGCCAATGGGATGGGCCGGATCAATCTGAATCTCAATATGCAATCCATTGTGCGCCAACAACACACTGGACAGTACCCCATCTCGTTCCTCATAGCCCACAAACTGACTCGAATCTGACAATCCTGCATCCCGACCATCAACCTCTGCCACAAGCACCTTCTGCCCGCCCTCTTCGCCCAGAGCAAACGCCGTCACTCCTGCGTAAGACCCACTGGACAGCGGCACAGTCGCATCCAAAAAATCATTCGCACTGGCAATCACCTTTTCCCCGCGCACGGGATTATACGCCGTTCCCCTATCCGCGCCATCATCCTCCGAAATCACATCTGTCCCATACAGCGCATCGTACAAACTACCCCAGCGCGCATTGGCCGCATTCAAACAATAACGCGCATTATCCACCGGCACGACCAATTGCGGTCCAGCCACTGTCGCAACCTCTGGATCAACGCCATTTGTCAACACCTGAAAATGATCCCCTTCGGGCAACAAATACCCGATCTCCTGCAAAAAAGCCCTGTACGCTTCCCCATCAATAGATTCGCGCCCCTTGTGCCAGGCATCGATCTTTGCCTGCAAGACATCGCGCTTTTCCAATAAACGCCGATTCTTCGCCCCCAGATCTCTTACAATCCCTTCCAACCCCTGCCAAAAAGCCTCTGCATCCACACCCGTATCGGGCGCAATTTCGTCTTTGACCAATGCGTAAAGCTCGGCATCTACGTTTAATTTTCCAACGGCTACCACACTCATATACCACTCCTTTGAAAACTCAAGTATATCCACCTTTGCCCAACAAAATACGCGCCTCCTCGTCATCGCCTTCTAAAATCGCCTGCGTCAACCCGTCACCGGGGGGCGGTCCCCCATGAGGTGATCGGCGCAACCAGGTGGGCGTATAACTCAAAATCAACATCCTGCGCTTTGTCCTCAACGTCGGCAATCCGCGATGCCAGAGATTGCTGTGAATCAATACACCGCCCCCGGCCTTCACGCGAACCACAAGCTCACCCTCAACCGGCTCATAAGTATCGGGAGGCGGTGCTCTATCCAACCAATTGTGCGACCCCGGCACAATTCCCACGGGTCCCGTATCCTCATTCAAATCATCCAGATAAATCAGAGCATCTATCCCATGTGGTCTGGAAAACCACGGCGGCAAAGGATTGGAAACCACGCGCAAATGCTGGTGCCATGGGGTCTGATGAGGCATCGCACCCGGATAACTGATCCGCGCGCTCAATCCCCGAAGCCTCACCAGCGGTCCCATCATCGCCCGTGCGATAGATAACACAGGAGGAAATTTCAACAAATCCAAAAACACAGGATCTTTATCCATCAAATGCCGCGGAATACGTCCCCATGACCGCTTTCCCATATCTCGAAACGCACCCGATTCCCGATCCTCCAACCGATCCAGCGCGGATTGCAATGCTTTCAAGTCCTCGCCCACAAACAACCCCTCGCGCACCAGATACCCTTCTCGATCAAATTGCTGCAACTCTTCTGCCGAGGCACAAACATCTATTTCGTAAGAGTGATCTGATCCGCGGGTATTGGGACCGAGAACCTTATAAGACACCGTGCAATTCTGTTCAAAAGTGTGATCCATATCATCTCCTCATGCCAAAACCAGAA
Source organism: Gemmatimonadota bacterium (assembly GCA_026706845.1). Taxonomy (NCBI): domain Bacteria; kingdom Pseudomonadati; phylum Gemmatimonadota; species Gemmatimonadota bacterium. The sequence goes on along the minus strand of JAPOXY010000211.1, from coordinate 3,727 downwards.
GCCAATCGCCATCTCCCGGTGCTTCGTAAACGCGCCTGCCATTGACCTCGCGCACTACTGCTGCATCGACATCGCCATCGCGCGGATTGTACCAGATACCCCGCAGATGTGGTGACAAACCCGCCATCTTCACCACCACCGCCTCGCCCTGTGGTGTATAGGCAACCACAAGATCATTTGCCACAGATTTAGAAATCAAAATGTGATTGTGTACATCTCGCCCGCCGGGCTGCGCGCCCAACAACTCTGGCGCCGGGCGCAAATTCCACCACCCGATAGAATCGAATGCATCGACGAGATGCCGCACTTGCTCTGCCCCATCCATTATCAGCGCGTCATGCCAGGGCAATGGCGTTCCCGAATTGGGATGGTCAACAGGCGGCCCGCTGCCATCGTCCCACCCCCACACACCGTGTCCCCCATAAGTCACGCCAGCGGTTGGCGCGTTGAGCAAACTCCAGTACATCGCCCTTCTAACCGACGCTGCATCGTGTGGCCGCTTTGAATGATAGGCCACGTGATTTTCATAAGAAGGCTCCATGTTAATATAAAATTGGCGCGGCGTCTTTTTCCAATCTTCCGAAGGCGGCCCCGTCACAATCCACTGCAAAGTCTCGTCGCTGTCGCCGTGACCACTTTGATAACCCACCACATCGAGCCAATTTTCAGACCGAAATTCATCAGTCGGGAATCGTCGCCCCGAACTGTGCATTGCCACAGGCGCGTGGGGACCTTTCCCGAAAACCGCGCGACCAACGCGCTGCCATCGCTCGGCATTCTCGCCATCGTAATTGCCATCCCCACCCAAAATCCACACCACGGGATAACACGCCCATCGCGCGACCATATATTCAGCCAGCAGAATCATCTGGTCCTCTGACAACGAGACGCCCGGACTCTTTTCCGGATGACTGCGCCCTCCCAATGCCCACAACATCACGGGCGCATTGACCAAGCCCGCCTGAAAAGTCATCTCCACCCAGTCATCCAAACGCTGAAAAAAAGCCGGATTTATTGCGATCTTTTCCACACCGGAAAACGCCAGATTGCCCTCGATATCGCCATCTGGAGCCGCACGCCACTGCGTAGCCACCCATTGCACGGTATTAAATCCCTGCCGCACGCGCTCGCTGAGATAATAGCGCCATTCATCCCGCGTCGCCCGCAAACAGCCATTCCAAGCCGTATCTGCCATATAGAAAAACGGCTTCTCATCCGCATAAACAAAATGCCGCCTGTTTGCGGACAGCGCAATCGGGCCGTGTACATCAAATTCACTGCTCGTCTGCGATGGCCCACAGGTAAAACGCCCCTCGCGATTGTGCAATCCCGTATTTTCCGCATCTGAAAAAAATGTCGCATACGACCACTCGCCCTCTTCATCTGGACAAAAACGCACGCGCCATTGCCGCCCGCCATCCCAGAATCCCATCACATTATAGACCGATCCAAACGGCGATGTAAACACCACCTGCAATGCCGCTTCTTGAATGGGATTTCCGTAATCTTTATCACTCTCGAAATCGATCTCAATGCGTCCCCATTTTGTCACAACCGGCTCACGACCGTTTTGATCTATTTCACTCATATCCCCTCTATTTCATTTTTCAGGTCCCTGATCCAGCACATCTTCTACAAAAGCGCGCAAGACTTCGGCAGTACTCCACGCCTGGGCAAAACAACCGCGAGATGCATGGGGCGGATCGCCATCGAAAATTTCAGAAATATGTCCCAGACCCGACGCTTCAACATGGCGCAACAAAGGGCGCAACATATCTCTTGCAGAAGTACGAACATCTGCCTCCTTGCCGCGAATGCGAACCCATGAAGTAATAAACGGACCCATAAGCCATGCCCAAACCGTCCCCTGGTGATACGCGCCATCGCGACTATACGGATCGCCGCCATAAGTGCCCCTGTATGCCGCGTCGGAAGGCGACAGGCTTCTCAAACCATAAGACGTGAGCAACTCGCGTTCGACCACATCGAGAATACTGCGTTCACGCGCGGAATCGAGCATGCGATGCGGCAGGCTGAGTGAAAAAATCTGATTGGGACGAATCGCCGCATCCGGCTCCTCATCGGTCAGACAGTCGTACAAACATCCCGCGCCCGGGTTCCAAAATGCCTCCGCAAAACGCGCGGCTGTTTTTTCCGCAAGATTGGCGTATTCGGCGCTAAGCCCGGGTTCACCATATCTATCAGCCAGATCGCGCATCACACACAACGCATTGTACCACAGCGCATTGACCTCAACGGGCTTGCCCTGCCGCGGGGTAACGACCCAATCTCCTACCTTAGCATCCATCCATGTGAGCTGCACACCAAGCTCTCCGGCATAAAGCAACCCATCGCAATCCAGACGGATATTATAGCGCGTTCCCGAAACAAAATAGTGGATAATCTCCTGTAACACTCGCCAGAGGGTTTCGCGCACAAAAGCATAATCATCTGTGTACGCCAAAAAGCGGTCCACCGCATAGACGTACCACAGGGTTGCATCTACACTATTGTACTCGGGTACATCACCGCAATCGGGAAAACGGTTTGGAATCATCCCCCCGTCGCAAAAACGCGCATAAGCAGCGAGAATATCGCGGGCCTCCTCAAATCGTCCGGTCACCAGTGCGAGACCGGGAAGCGCAATCATCGTATCGCGCCCCCAATCCGTAAACCAGGGATAACCCGCGATAATGGTAGCGCGAGCATCGCTGCGTCTAACGAGAAAAGCATCGGCACTCAAACTGAGACCCGTGCATTTGGGAACTGATTGAACAATTTTATTTCTTCGATCTATCTCAGCCTGCCGAAGCGCATTCACCTGATCGCATGTGTCGCGTTCAAGGCTGACGAGCAAATGCGCGGATTCGCCCACTTCGAGATCAAAGGTAAATTCTCCGGGGCAATACAGATCTTCCCGATAATCCAGGCCGCGATAGGCTTCAACGGCATATTCAAAATTGTAATACCAATCGCCACGCAATTGAAATTCTCCATCGTGCGCGATATACAAAGGCGGAAATTCCGAATAAGGCTGAAAACTCATCAAACCATCGCAAATATCGACATCGCCATTGAGCATATCATTCTGGCGCATCAGGTGATGGTAATCTCGGAAAGCCGCGAGCGGACGCAGCACAAGTTTAACCGGGCGATCAAAAGCACCGTAAGTAATCACAGTGGTATTTTGACCATAAACCATAAAAATTTGCTTTTCAAAACACAAATCGTCAGTACAATAGGTAAAGGTGGGAAAGGGATCCAGTCGGACGTGTTCGAGATGGCGATAACCGTGCGGGTGGATATCGCCAGCGTAGCAATTACTGCTCAGTTCAAAAGTCCCCATATCGGGCACAATAAGCGTCTCTTCAAATTTGGACAGCGCGACAAATCGATCGTGTGACTCATTTTGTGCGGGAATAAGCAAACCGTGGTACCGCCGCGTATTCATCCCGATAATAGTCGAACACGCAAATCCACCCAGACCATTGGTCTCAAGCCACTCCCGCCCCATCGCCTGATCAAGGTCTCGGCATATTTCTTTTTTAACGAAAATATCCATGAACCTTTTCCATTCACCGAATGGAATATTCCCTCCCATCCTTGACACCAGGCAGTTTTGTATCTATAAATATTTGCGTTGACGTACTCCCAAATCTAAAGCATTGGGAGTCTAAAACCTTGTTGCTTCAGCAGGGATTGTGGGATCAACAGTAGTTGCTTGCTT
>JAPOXY010000210.1 GCA_026706845.1 Gemmatimonadota bacterium | reverse complement strand
ACTGTCAGTGTGGCGGTGGATTCGTTGGCTTTGAAGGTGACAGTTGAAGGTGGTATGCCGCTGAGGACCTTGCCGGTCTGGGTCACCTTTACCTTCACCTTTAGTGCAGCTGTGGGTGCGGGATCCGCTGTGAGTGTGAATGTGGCAGCAATGCCTTCGGTGACGCTCGCGCGATTCGCCGTGATTGTCATTTCTGGCGGGTCTGGAGCCTTTATATCTGGGGCGTCGTTGTCCTCAACGGTGACGGATGCCGAGGATGGAGAGCTTACTGTATAGCCTGTTCCGGTCTGTATTTGCGCGGTTATAACACTGGCGACTTCTCTTACATTATCATTGTCCGTTGCTACTGTTAGTGTGGCCTGGCCGGTGGTACCGATGGTGACAGTTGAAGGGGGTGTGCCGCTGATGACATCGCCGTCCTCGCTGACATTTACACTTACAGTTATTGCGGTTGTAAGTGCAGGAGACGCTGTGAGTGTGAATGTGGCAGCCGTGCCTTCGGTGACGGGTGATGTCCCTGCCGAGATGGTTACCTGCGGGGTTCCCGGCACTGGTGGTTGCGGTGTCTGTGGGTTTTGTGGATTCTGTGGGTTTTGTGGGTTCTGTGGGTTTTGTGGGTTCTGTGGGTTTTGTGGGTTCTGTGGATTCTGTGGGTTCTGTGGGTTCTGTGGGTTCTGTGGGTTCTGTGGGTTCTGTGGGTTTTGTGGATTCTGTGGGTTCTGTGGGTTCTGTGGGTTCTGTGGGTTCTGTGGGTTTGGATTTGGATTCGGATTTTCAGATCCGTCGTTGTCCTCAACGATGACGGTTGCGATGGATGGGTCGCCTACGTCATAGCCTGTTCTCTTCAACAGTTCCGCGCTTATCTCGCCATTCGGTTCATCTACTTGGTCATTTTCAGTATTGACTGTTATTGTGGCGGTGGCCTGGTTGGCGCTGAAGCGGACTGTGTGAATGCCCACGCCCGGTGAGCCGCTGATGAAATCGCCGATCTGGCTGACGCGCACTTCGGCAATTAGTGGAGCCGTCGGGACAGGGTCCATTGTGATTCTGAATCTCTTGGTCTGACCTTCGATGATGGTTGGAGGATTCGTGTCAATTGTCCCGACTGGCATTCCACCCACGACTGCTGTCAATGCGCTTTCCAAATAGCACGTGCCGTTATTGAAGGTTACCCGAACTTTCAGTCGGTGACCATTATCGGCTGTTTGCACTGTGTACGTACTGCCCATCTCACCGGAGATGGGATTTGAACCCCGGTACCATTGATAGCCTGTCACACCGCTAAGGCCATGGGAGACTGTTAATTCTTGACCTACCTCGGGCGTGCCGCTGACTGTTGGGGCTCCTGTCGGTTGCCAGCCTGAGGGAGCATAAACATCTATGGTCACCGAAGATGGATCGCCCACTTTGTAAGCCGAGTCTCCAGTACGTGATGCCTGTGGAATGTTATCTCCATAGTAGTAGGCATCAAAGAGATAGGCTTCAATTTTGCGTCCCTGCGTGTGCCCACAGGTCTCTTCCTGCACGCGGAAAGAATACGATCTCTCGCCCGGCGCATGTCTGTTTGCCGACTGTGGATGAAGGATTTCCACCATCGGTTCCCAGTCGGTAATATCCGGCAGGTGTCCGCCCACCCGGAAATCCACCCGGTGCCTGTAGTCGTGAGGTTCGGTGCGCTTCATTGTGAGCGTCACCCTGTCGCCTATTGCGACCCGCGTTTGGTTTGTGTGAAGCGTTACTACCGGAAGCGGAGCATTTGTCATCGGCGGATTCTCATTCGCATCCTCGTCAATCACCTGCACGGATGCATTATCCTGGTCCTCATCTACCGTGTAGCCTTCCCCTTCTTTTAAATCCACGTGTACCTTGCCCCAGTTTTTGTCGTTCGGATCCTCCGTGAAATCTTCGGTTGGCACTGTCAGTGTGTATTGGCCAGAGGTCCCGACGGTGATTGTTGTAGGGCGGGTGTAGCTGGAGGGGATGGTATTGCCCGTCACTTCTATGTTCACCGTCAGGTTGCTGGTTGGAGCTGGTGTCACCGATATAATAAATGTGGCACTTTTGCCTTCCATGATGCTGGTAGGACTTGAATCAATTGTCACTTCCTGAGCGTCTGCCGCGATTGGCAGTGCCAGCATGAGGATGATGGCTGTCAGGCGGGTGCGGATGATGTGCGAGAAGATTTGTTCAATCTGTGAGAACATTTTTTTCGGTCCGTGAGGTTCTCATGAGGAAACTATGTTTCACGATTCTTCATCGCGGTCCAGATCAATGGCTACGGAGTTGATACAATAGCGCAGGCCCGTGGGGGCGGGGCCGTCGTCAAAGATGTGGCCCAGGTGGGCGTCGCAGCGGGCGCAGGTGACTTCGATGCGGCGCATGCCAAAGCTCAAGTCTTCGTGCTGGTTGATGCGTTCGGGGTCAATGGCGTCAAAAAAGCTGGGCCATCCGCAGTGGGAGTCGAATTTCTGGTCTGAGCGGAAGAGTTCGGCATTGCAACATGCACAGCGATATACGCCTTCTTCACGGCAGTCCCAGTACATGCCGGTGAAGGCGCGTTCCGTGCCTTTTTGACGACAGACATAGTATTGTTCGGGCGTGAGTTGTTCCCGCCATTCTCGGTCTGTTTTGGTGATTTTTTCGTCGTTCATGGGGAGTAGATCCTTTTTTATGTACTAATTCTTTTCAAGATGCGTTCGATAGCGCCATCGGCAAGTGCCTGCATTTCTTCGTCGGTGCGATCCTGGATGGGATGGGCGACAAAGACGCGAGCGGGATTAAATCCCAGGGCGGTGGATTGGGCATTGGCTGCTTCTCGGAACGGCTCGGATGCGACAAAGACGGTGGGTATGCCGCGCGTTTCCAGGTTGGTCGTGTCGTGCACACTGCACGTTGTACAGGACCCTCAATCGGCCAGGCCTTCGACGACGATATCGCATTCGGTGGCGATTTGTTGCTGGAGTTCGATGGGTGCCGGGCGCGTGAATGTGGGTTTGATGTAGCGGTTGACTTTGAGGTTGCGCTGTGTGAGATGCGTTTCGATGCGGTCGAGGAATACGTCGCCCCGGCTTTTGGATATGTCGAGAAGCCCGATGGTCAGTCCGTCGAGTGATTGCGGGCGTTTTACCCGTTCTCTCTGTGCTGGTTTTTGTTCGGATGTGGGGTCGAGCAATTTCATGGCGTGATCTCCTTTGTGATGGATTGGCTGCCTCCCCAACTGCTGATGAGGGCAGAGAATAAGCCCGCGTCTCCGCCTGCGCGGACGATGTGCAAGGTGTTGTTGCGAAATTTGGGTATTGTTTCGTTATCTTTTGTCCGTTGTTTTGAAATGCCTTCAGGGATGCCGCCCGCGCCTGAGAGCAGTTCTGCGACGGGGAGTTGGAGATACTGATTTAGTGTGTCGCGAAATCGAGTTTTTGACCAGCCTGCGTCTGCATATCGGCGGGTGTGTTCTGGCGATATGACGAGTACGGGTGGCGGGCTATTTGCGTGTTTGGGATGGCCATCGGCTTTGAGGCAGGCGGCGAAGGATCGGCACAGGGCGTCGGGATCTCGGGATGCCTGATCCATGATGGGGGTGACGCCGCTGGCTGCAAAGAGCGAGACTGTGGATGCGTCGGGTGAGAATCCCCTTTCGACGGCGAGGGATTCCCAGGGGGAATCGTCTTCGCGTTCGGCAAAGCAGAAGGTGTATTTGCCCGGGTTGCCGAGCGTGGCGCGATCAATGCCTCCGGGGACGCCGCCGCCGATGTTGCGGATGACGAGTTGAAGGGCGCGTCCGATGGTCGCGTTGGCGCGGTTGCCCTGCCCGAGCGCGTTGACCCGTGCGTTCATGCCGATTTCGCGTGTAATCGGTCCGTTGACGACGATCATGGGGCCTGCAAAGAATGTGGTGGCGAGCAGTCCGTGCATGCAAAAGGCCTCTGTGAGTGCGGTTTCAACCGCTGCGAGTACGACGGGGAGATATTCGGGTTTGCATCCGGCGAGGACAGCGTTGATGGCGACTTTTTCTACGGTGCATTCGTTGTAATTGGGGGGGGCGATGCCTACCAGTTCGTCGGGAGAGCGGGTTGTTCCCGATAGCATGCGCAATACGCGTTCTTCGGTGGGTGGCACGACGGGCAGGCCGTCGCTCCAGCCGCGTTCGAAACAGGTTTCTATTTCGTCTTCGAGAGCGCCGATTTCAATGCGCCGGGCGGCGAGTACGGTTTCGCCAAATTGGACGGCGAGTTTTTCAGCTATGCCCGGTTCGATGCTTTTTGATCCGCATCCCGGGCGCGATTCGGGCAGGTCTGCGCCGAGGGGACTGAGTTCTGATACGGATTCCCAGTCGCCGCGATGCCATCCAACAGTCCGCGCCACTTCTCGGCCGTTTTCAAAACGGAGCAGGGTCGGGACGGTTTCGATATTGAGGCGGTACGAGTGTTCCAGACCGGTGTCGTCTATAAGGTTTGCAATGCCAGTGGGAAAATTGGGATTGTCCTGCGTGTAAACCGCGAGTGAATCGTCCCGCTTTCCAATTTGTCTAAGCACAGGTGCAATGAGGGTGCAGGTCGGGCAGTCCTGTTTAACCACGGCTATTAAGCCATTGGGTTGTGTGCTCATCTATTTTTTCCTTTTAAAATTTTTTTTTGTGCAGATTGTCGTAATTTACCGATGTTACGCCATTATCAGGTGCGGCATAGGTAGTGAAGTGTTATCCTGCCTGTAAAAACAGTTATGCCCTGCAAGTTTGAGGCTTTCCCTTCACGCTGTTCAAGGAGGCTCTCTTGTAGCCATAATACCTGTTAGCAATATCTGTACCAATGTGAGTCTGTTCGGGCAGAGACATCGATAAAATATTGTTTTTATTTAATATATAAAAATAAGATAAGAAAAAATCAGATAGGTTTTTTACCATTAGACGGTATATCGTCCAATTTTTATAAACAATAGACGATATGCAGACCAATGGCTGAAATAAAACCTTAAGAGGGGATATAAGGGGATATACAAGATATTGTGGGGAAATGAAGCAATGGACTGTTAATGTAGAACAGGTCGCGTTTTTAGGGAAGAAAAAAATACAAAGCGCGTTCTGCCTGTTTTTATAGTAGTGAACGCGCTTTTTGGAGAGTTAGCCGGATCGAGATGATATACCAACCCGATATGAAATCTTAAAAAAACTGAGAGCACAAGATATTGTGGGGAAATGAAGCATACAATACATTCTTGACAAATGCGCAATATATCATTACTCACAATATCATTGGATACTTGAACGCGAACTTATCTCTATCTTATGGCACTTGCACAATCACAACCCGAATCTGCACGCCCGCGGCGTATTACCGTTCGATCCATTATCCTGGGGACGGCTACTGCGGCGTTGCTCAATATTTACAGCGATTACACGGGCATGATTTTGGGGTCTGCTTCGCTGGTCAAGTCTCAGTTGTCCATGGCTATGCTTTTGCCCTTTGTCGCGTGGCTCGTGATCAATCTCATTTTGAAGCTGGCCTGGCCGCGCATGGCTTTGCGCGGTACAGAGCTTCTGGTTATTTACAGTATGTCGTGGATTGTGGGTACGGTTTCGGCAAGTGGATGGACGACCTACTGGGGCGGTATTGTGAGTACGCCATTTTATTACGCTTCGCCCGAGAATCGATGGGAAGAAGTCCTTTTTGACATTTTGCCGTGGTGGTGTTTGCCGCAGGCAGCGCCTGAGATTATTCGGACGTATTACGAGGGCCTTCCAGATGGCGCGAGTATTCCCTGGCGCGGATGGCTGGCTTCTCTGCACTGGTGGTTCGCCGTGTCTATTGCCCTTGTTGTTGCTGGATTGTGCCTCGCGGTTATTTTTCAAAAGCAATGGGAGGAGAACGAGCGTCTCACTTTTCCGCTCGCGGCTTTTCCGATTGCATTGACCGAGGGCTTTGATGAACCCGGTCGCGTTATACCCGGTATTTTTCGGAATAAACTTTTCTGGGTGGGATTTTTTGTTGTTTTCGGTGTTTTTGCCTGGAATATTCTCGGTTATTTTGCCATCAGTTTGCCCCGAATTGGCATTTACGACGGTTATCTGACCAAAGAGGTGCCCATTGCGCGCAATTTTCCATCGTTCTATTTGCGTATTCTGCCTCCTGTTTTGGGGCTTACTTATATGTGTAATCTGGATATCCTCTTCAGTTTCTGGGCTTTTCGCCTTATCGCTATTGTCAAAGAAGGGGTGATGGCTCGCACGGGATTTAATGTGGGTCTTTCCGGGCAACAGGCAGAAGCGAGTGAGATTCTGATTTTGGAATCTCACGGTGCTTTCATCTTTCTGGCGGTGTGGGCGGTATGGGTCGCGCGAGGCCATTTGCGGGATGTTATTCGCGCAGCCGTGACGGGTGAGGCAGATGACGGTCTCGTATCTTATCGTCTGGCATTGCTCGGGTTTATTGCGGCGACTATTTTTGTTTTTGGCTGGTTCATCGCAGTGGGTTTGTCTCCTTTTCTCGCGCTCTTCCATCTTTTGCTGCTTTATGCAGCGTATTTTACTGTGGCAAAATACACCGCGGCGAGTGGCTTTTCTTATCTTTTTCCGGTTGGAGGTAAGGGGGGGCAAATTGTCGAGATTTTTACGGGGACCGCAACGCTCACGCGACAAAATACCGTTGCATTGGGTGTGATTAATTCGAGTGCATTTTTTGGCAATACGCGCATTCCCGCATGGCCCGCGCTGCCTCATCACCTCAAACTTTTGGGGAATGACGTCCGCCGTCGCTGGGTTTTCTGGATCGTTCTGCTGGCTTTTGCCTCGGGGTTCTTCGGGTCGTGTCTTTTTATTGTGCATTTGGGATATAATTACGCGGGTCAGAATCTGGGGCTGTCGGGTTTTAGTGGGTCCAATATTCGCACGTATGACCGCATGGTGGCCGCTATTGTCGGTGCGGATAAAACGGTTTTTGATCCGGGGAAGATAGCGGTCTGGATTTTTGGGTTTGGGCAAGCGGGTCTGCTTATGCTTCTCCGCAATCGCATCCCGTGGTGGCCCTTGCATCCCCTGGGTCTGGCTTTTCAGAAGATGTCGGGGTCTCGGGTCTATGCCTTCAGTATTTTTCTGACTTGGGCGTCCAAGCTCATTATTCTGCGCATTGGTGGCATTTCGCTCTATCGGCGCTGTATCCCTTTGTTCTTTGGTCTTGTGATCGGTTATGTCGTCGGTGTGGGGGTGTCTTCTGTTGTCGATTTTACCTTTTTCCCGGAAGAAGGGCATTCTGTTCACGGGTGGTGATGGGAAGTGTAAAGTAGAAAGTGAGAAGTGTGAAGTACCAGCGTGAACTGGCCTGAGAGTTGCCACTATGTCTAATCGCTATTCCATTCCCGCGGCGACATGCCGCGTAGAGGATAAAATTAAGCGCAGTCGATTTATTACTACTCTGGCGCATACACTGGCACGAGAAGACGCTCGCGTGTTTATCGATCAAATTCGCGCCGAATTTCCAGATGCTTCACACAATTGCTGGGCATTTCTGATCGGGCCACCAGGTACGACTGGCAATGTGGGAATGAGCGATGATGGAGAGCCGCACGGTACGGCTGGTCGTCCTATGCTGACTGTGCTGACGCATTCGGGTCTTGGCGATGTGGTAGTGGTGGTGACGCGCTATTTTGGCGGGACAAAGTTGGGCAAGGGCGGGCTTGTGCGGGCTTATTCAGGTGGCGTTCAACACGCGCTTGAGAAGGTTCAGTGTGCGGAGCGCGTGACATGGATCGCTGTTTTGGCGACGATTGGCTACGCGAGCTATAAATCTTTCAAGCGGTTGCTGCCGGATTTTGAGGTGCGTGTTGTCGCTGAAGATTTTGGGACCGATATTACATGCGAACTGGCCGTGCCCGCAGAACAAATTGCGCCTTTTAAACAGGCGGTGGGGAATCTCACGAGAGGACAGGCACAGGTTGAGGAGGTGTGAGGCGAATTATGTCTTATCCCGCAATAACCTGGGCAAGCGCGTGTTGGGATTGATGCCGATGGCGTGTTTGCCAGTCAAGAGCGCGGTGAGGTCTGCGCCCAAAAATTCGCGTCGCCAACCTGTGTGCAACGGATTATTCGTCGCATTTTTTTGGGGGGAAATGAATTCTTTGACTTCTGATCGGGATGCCACCATTGCGATGTCGATCCCTTCTGATAGACATTGTCCTCGCAAGAAAGCCATGGCGAGGTCGAGACGCGCATCCTCAAAGGGGTCGGGTCGCACAGGTGGAGATATGGGTGGGCAATTTTTTTCATCGATTGCCAATCCGCGCTGTACAGCGTTGAGGAGACTGTTGCCGTACTGATTTATGGTTGCTCTTGAGATACCCCGCAATCGTTTTAACGACTGAATTGATCGCGGCTTGCGCCGGGCAATTTGCACGATGGCGTCATCGCTTATCACGCGATTTCTGGGTCGATCTACTTGTCGTGCTTTTTCTTCTCGCCAGGTGGCCAGTTCGCGCACGATGGCCATGTCGCGTCTCGAAAGGCGCCCCATGCCTTTTATGCGCGTATATTGTTCTTCGGGGGCGCGGTCGTCATACAATTTGGCAATATCGTACTGACGGAGTTCTTCGGCCAGCCAGTTTTCTCGGTCTCGACGATGAATGTCGGTCAGGAGATGTTCGCGCAGGGCGGGTAAATATCGCACGTCATCCAGGGCATAGGCGAGTTGTTTGTCCGATAATGGTCGCCTCAGCCAGTCTGTGCGCGTTTCTGTTTTGGGCAGTTGTATATTGAGACACATGCGCAACAAATTGCCCAGCGATAGGTTTGAACTCAAGCCAGCGAAGCCCGCTACACAACGCGTGTCAAATATATTGCAGGGAATAGCATTTGTTATCCGTCTCAATATCCAGAGGTCTTGCTGTGCATCGTGCAAAATTTTGACGGTGTGGGGGTCTGATAATAAGGTTCCCAGAGGCGATAGATCCGATAATGTGACGGCATCTATCAGGTGGCAATCATTTTCTGCAAGTCCCACCTGTATAATGCCCAGGCGTGGATAATAGGTTTGTTCCCAGACAAATTCTGTATCAATGCCCACACAGGGCGCGTTTAAGGCGCGGTTGACAAGGGTTTCGAGCGCGTCGGGTGTATTGATTAGTGGCATGAAAAATCCGTTCTGATTAATATGTTGAGATCAAGGTATCACATCACGCGCTTAATATCAAGTACGGAACTTGTGCCTTATATATTATATAAAGGAGTTTGTATGAATTATCGACAATTAGGCAAAGACGGTGCCGACATCCCGGTTATTGGCCTGGGTGCCTGGCCAATTGGCGGCGGTATGGGCAATATGGACGATAGGGATTGTATTGACACTGTGCGTACTGCTATTGACAGCGGTATTACTCTGCTCGATACTGCACAGGCATATCGCACCAGCGAGGCCACACTGGGCAGAGCGCTCAAAGATGGCTATCGCGAGCGGTGTTTTCTCGCCACAAAAGTCAGTCGTCAGTATTCTCGAGAGGATATTGAAAATGCCATTGAAAATAGCCTGCGAAATCTCGATGTCGATTACGTAGATTTGTATCAAATCCACAGTTGGAACCCGCAATATCCCATTGAAGAGAGTATGGAAACCATGGCCCGGCTGCAAGAACAGGGCAAGACGCGCTTTATCGGGGTTTCCAACTTCAATGCGGCACAGATGCAACAGGCGTACGATATTGCCCCATTTCATTCGAATCAACCGCGCTACAATATGTTTGACCGGAATATTGAAGCCGAAGACCTGGATTTTTGTAGACAAACGGGTATTGGTATTCTCGCGCATAGTCCCCTGGGGAAAGGTTTGCTTACGGGCAAATACGCATCCGGCCACGTCTTTTCCGAAGACGACGAGCGCGCGAATTCATCTCGCTTTCAAGGCGATCTCTTCGCCCGTTATCTCGCAGTGGCAGATGAGTTACAGTCTGTCGCCGCAGATAAGAATATGACTATGGTGCAACTCGCCATTGCCTGGCTTCTTCGCCGCGAGGAGGTAACATGTGTGCTCGTTGGTGCGAAAAATCCCGATCAGGTCAAAGAACACGTCGATGCGGCAGATGTCGAGTTTTTGGATGATGAATTGGAACGTATTGAAAAAATTTTGCAAGATACGCCGAGTGGCTTTTAGGAGGTTTATCATGATTATTGATCCCCATCTCCATGTATGGAGTGATGACGAGGAAACCTATCCCTACGGTCCCAGCCAGCCCCACGAGGCGGGTTCGGTCGAGCTTTTGTTTGAGACGATGGCGGACGCAGGGGTGGATAAAGCGGTTATTGTTCAGCCGATTCACTATCTTTTTGATAATCGGTATGTTGCCGATTGTCTCAAGCAGTATCCGGATAAGCTGGCGGCGCAGGCGCTTGTGGATCCCACGTCACCCGATGCTGCAGATGAGTTGGAGCGTTTGCACAGGGAAGAGGGTTTTGGCGGGATGCGCATTCATTTGTCGCGTTATGGAGATCCCGCAGGTCTGGCGGCGTCTGATAAAGATCCATTGTGGGCGCGTGCCCGGGATCTGGGCCTGTGTTTCAATCTGTTTGGTGGGGCTGAGGATCACGCGCCTGTTGAACCCATTATTGCCCGTTTTCCGGAGGTCAATGTTGTGGTTGATCACATTGCCGGTATTCCCGTGGATGAGCCGGATCCCAAGCCCTTGCTGACCAATTTGCTCAATTGGGGACAATATCCCAATGTTCATGTTAAGATTTCCAATGTGGGACAGCGGTCCAATATGCCCTATCCGCACCGCGATACGCACGATATGATCAAGCGCGTTTACGCTGTGTACGGTCCAGAGCGTTTGATGTGGGGTACGGATTTTCCCCATGTGTTCAGGAGTTGTGGGTACAAAGGGTCTCTGGATTTGATACGCGACCACATGTTCTTTAACGACGACGACCTCGAATGGATTTTGTGTAAGACGATTCTCAAACTGTGGTCTTTTGATGAAGGAGGATGAGGATCCGGTGGGATTTCTCGAAAAATAAAAGAGCCATAACATTCAGGTGTTATGGCTCTTTCTGTTTTTCTGGTTAATCGCTATCCCAGTGCTTCGAGATATTCTTCGCCTTTGTGTTCGCGCAGCCAACTTTTGAGGGGGACGTCGGCTTCTGTGGGTTGCCACCATCCTTTGACATCTATGCCATCGCCGAGTAGCTGGCGGCGGATGGGGTCGCATTTGCTCAGTATATTTTCGGGCATGAGGTTGTAATCCAGCCCCCGCAGCCAGCGATAACTGTAGCCAAAGAACAATACGCGGCGCGTGACGTCGGATGTGTTAATCCCCCGTCGGTGCCACATTCTGCGGTCAAAGAGGACGGCTGTTCCCGCTTTGACACATACGGGTAACACGCCTTCGCCAGCATCGGAGCCTTCGGGTTTTGTGTCCAGTTTGTGACTGCGCGGCACAATTTGCATTGCGCCGTGTTCTGGGGTGTCAACATCGCTTAACCAGTAGCTGATTTTCAGGGATAGACGCGGGTGGGGGCGTTCCATCTCGGGTACAGGGCGCCCGCCGTCTTGATGCCAGCCGCCCTGGTGTATTTTGTCTTTCTTTTGCTCGGGGGGATATACGATTAGATGGGAGATATAGAGCTGGATATTCCATCCCAGGATATCCCATAATAGCGGGAATGTTTTGGGATTATCGAGTAATTCCAGAAAGACATCGTCTTCCACTACGGTTCGGAATTTTTTCAATAATGCATCTGGTTTCAGTCCTTTTGCCTCGCGTTCCCGCGCTTCTACCCGATCGACGGCGTCATTCAATCGCGCGAGCAGGTCGGGTGATAGGGCGTCTTCGACGATCAAATATCCTTCGTCATTAAATTGCCTGAGTTGCGCTTCTGTAGCGCAGTGTTGCAACCATTTTTTTTTCGTCCATGGTGTTCTCCTTTGGTGTGTTCGCCTATCTCCTGCGGCTGTGTTGTGGATACTTCTTCCTCTTTTACACTTCTACCTTCACCCTTCACCCTTCTCACCCTCGCCTGCTGATCATGATGGTGGCACAGGTGATATTTTGTGCGAGAACCGGTGCGAGTTGTCCAAATTGTCTGCGGTTTTTGTCAATGCGCTCCAATCCCAAAATCGCCAGGTCGTAATTATTTGCCATATCTGTAATTGCCTCGAGGGGTTTGTTGTGGCGCACCACCAAGGCATCGGCTCTGTTGGGGACTTCTTCATTTGCAAATTGCAGGAGTCTGCGCTGTGCGCGGTCACGCTGAAAATCACTGGTGTGTTCGGGCAATACTTGCAAAAACGTGACTTCGCGTTTGCCCGTGCGGCACAGACTGCCCAGCATACGGGCGCGAAATTTGTCGTGGGCACCAAGCCCACGCGTAGGCACCAGTACGCGATGTACGTTCTTTAAGTGCCAGCCCGATGGCGCGTGTAATACCACCACGTCGCATGCCACAGAACTGATGAGTTCTTCCAGGTGGGCACTGTTGACGTCGCTCAAACCCAATAATAAACTCTCGCAGCGGTGCACGCGAGAAACCCGCGCAATCTCGGGCCAGGGTTGTGGCGCGATGGTCATCAGTGCTTCGGGTGCCATTCCAGCGGCAAACGAGGCTGTTACGGCTTCTCTAAGTACTGTCTGTGTGTCGCGCAAGGTATGAGGTGGTTCTTCCTCGCGCCATCCCTCTTCTGGGGTAGCTACTACTGATAATAACAATACGCGTCCCACGCCTGGCGGTGCGAGCGCGTGGGCAACTGCGACCATGGCAGAGGCATTTTGAGGATTGGCCACGGGTACGAGGACCAAGGGGCTGCGACCGCGCATTTGGAGCAGTTGTGGGTCGAGTGCTTCGGCAGAGGCATCTACGACGCGGGCGCGACGCGCCAGTAATGCCCAGTACAATAATCCGCCCAGTCCCAGCCACACCGCCGAGATCAAGCCAGCGGTTGGCACGGATATGGCCTGAAAGAGTGCCAATCCGGCGCAGCACAGACCGCCTGTGACGGGAATGAGGGGAAATAATGGCGTGTGGAATGGTGCGGGTGTTCGCCGTCGCGTTCGGGCCAGGATGCTGGTCCAGTGCGTCATGGCAAAAGAGATGAGGAAAATCAAACTCGCCGCAGCGCCAGCAGCCGCTACATCGGGCACGACCATCAGCAGGATTGCCATTGTCAGAGCACTGACACAGATTGCGGTTATAGGTGTTTTATAGCGAATGTGTACTTCGCCGATGGGTGCGGGAAGGGTGCGGTCTTGTGCCATGGTGAGGGCTACGCGGGAAGCCGCGAGCAAATTGGCCTGTAGTGCCGATAGCATGGACAAGATGGCGGCGACCAGTACGAGCCAGAAACCCGTTTCACCCAGGAAATGTCGCGCCGCGAGAGCCACCACGACTTCGGGATGGTTGGCGCTCAGGCCACCTATGGTCTGTCCAGGTGGGACACCCACAGTCGCGATAACAAAGAGCAAGGGCAGATAGACGCCCAGAGCCGCTGCGAGAGACAAGAGCATGGCCCGCGGCAATGTGCGTTCGGGGGTGCGTACTTCGCCGGCAACGGCGGCGATGAGATCAAAACCCTGGAGGGCAATAAAGGTGTATCCCATGGCTTGAAAAAATCCCGTTGTTCCATGGGTGAGAAATGGGGTCAGGCTGGCGTGTATGGCCCCCAGACTGCGGCCCGTGAGTGCCCATAGACCGCCGCCGATGAGTACGGCGAAGACGGCCATTTTTGCAAAGTTGATCCAGTTGTCCCCGCCTCCGCTCGTGCGAATGAGACCGAAGGTATAATAGGCGGTTGCACCTATGGCGAGTGTTGCGACCATCGCCTGTCCAAGGAGCCATTCTGGTGCAACGCCAAAGAGAAGCCGCACACATTCTTGCAGTGCTATGGCAGCATAGGATGCAAACCCCATTGCGTAGAGTACGCCGGCGACGATGGATGCAAACCAGCCTACCCATCCAAAAGCGAAAGCCGCGCGTACGGATAATACGTTTTTGGCAAATGTATAGGTGCCGCCGGACTGAGGGAATGCAGTTGACATTTCGGCAAAGCTCAATGCAGTCAGTACGGCAATTACACCATTGGCCGCAAAGACGAGCAGTGTCGCCGGTCCAGTGGTCGCATAGGCCACGCCTGCAAGTGCCAGTATGCCGCCTCCGACGATGGCACCAATGCCCACGCCCGTAGCACCTGCCAGACCTATGGAACGTTCTATGGTTCCCTGTTTGTTCATTGTTTTATTGTGAGGCTTTGGGAAAGTCTCCTGGCTGGTGGAATTTACCGTTTTCGTTCTGGACGAATTCGGGGGGGAATGCGGTGCAGATTTGGCCGCTTTTCATGCCCCAGCGGTGTAGCGGACGCATGCGCCTGGCGTTGATTTTGGGGTTTGTCCATACGCCCGCTATGGCTATGCGGCTGTTTGGGCTGGGGTTTGGCGGGCTGTAATGCCACAGGCTGCTGTGCCAGCAGACCACGTCGCCCGGGTTGAGTTCGATGTGTTCTGTGCCGCATTGTTTTATGCGCGTTTTTACGAGGTCTCGGGGCAGTTCACCGTGAATGCTGTCTTCATACATGACGTGTTGTACTATCTCACCTTTGTGACTGCCTGGAACAAATTGCATACATCCATTTTCACGGGTTGCCGGGTCGAGTGCCATCCACGCATTAAAGGGTTCGGTTTCTCCGTCTCGCCAGAGGCCGTTGTCCTGGTGCCAGGGTGTTGCGCTGCCCGTTTTGGCGGGTTTTACAAATACGCTGTTGAATTTGACGATGATGTCGTTGCCCAGGAAATATCGCGCCAGGGCGAGCATTTCTCGTCCGGTGTGAAATGTGTGCCAGATGAGGGGGGATTCGACGCAAAAATTGCCGAGTTTTCGAAATCGCAGGGCGCGCGCTTCGGGGGTGTCGCCCATGGGGTCCATGGGGTCTGGATTGGGGTTGCCGCTTGGCTCGGGTTTGAGCAGTTCGTTTTTTATGACGCCGCGCATGTCAAAAGCAGTGTCTTCTGGTACGACGTTGTGCTCGATAAAGAATCCCTTTTCTTCCCATTGGTGTTTTTGTTCAGCGGTGGGTTTCCATTTATTCATGGTATCGATCTCCTTTATGTAGAATACAAATAATCCGACATTTCTGAGTTTGTCAAGTTTTTAGAATTATCAGGCTATGGATTTTGGGGTTTACAGGGGTGGGGTGATCCGTTAAATTGATTTTAAACTTAAACATGGAGGTGCGTTATGTTGATTGCTACGTCGCGAACAGTGCATGCGGGTTTTGAGGAGCAGGACGCTCCTTTTCAGATTCTGGAAGGCGATGTTGCCGCGCTTGCCAAGGGCGATGTTTATCGCGTTGTTGCTCTCAAGAGTGGTGATTTGTTTGTGTGTACCGAAACGGGGTCCCAGACGGTTGCCACGGGTATTGAAGAGGATATCGAGTGTTTGATTATTGTTGACGAAGAACCCCTGCGTTTGCTTATCGGTACGGGCGAGTCTCGTATTTATTGTTATGATGATGGGAAGACGTATCGGGTTGAGTCTTTTGACCAGCTTTCGGTGCGCGATAAGTGGTACACGCCCTGGGGTGGTCCACCCGATGTGCGCAGTTTTGCCAGGACAACGGATGGCTGGGTTTATGCCGATATTCACGTGGGTAGTATTATGCGCTCGGCAGATTGCGGTGAGACATGGGAGCCTGTGACGCCGGATTTGCACGATGATGTGCATCAGGTGGCTACTTCGCCCCGAGACGATGACCGCGTGTATGCGAATACGGCGCGTGCAGTGTTTGTGAGCGATGACCGCGGGAGGTCGTGGTCCCATCGGTCTGAGGGTTTTCCCTATTATTACGGTCGCGCTATTGCCGTACATCCCGATGATCCGGATTGTGTGCTAGCTACGGTGAGCAAGGGGCCACACGGAGAGGCTTCAGGGCAGCTTTACCGCTCGGATGATGCAGGTGGTACATGGGAACACGTTACAGAGGGTTTTCCAGGTACGGTTCCGCACAATATCGATACGTTCCATATCGCGTTTTCAAAGGATGGGTGTGCATGGGCTGCTGTTGGTAAGACGCTTTATACCAGTCAGGACCGGGGTAAGTCATGGGAAAGCGCATGGGAGGCATCAGAGAAGATACGGATGATTGCGTAAAAACACAGGAGTATTTATGGCACATCACAATTTTAGCCCCACGCATTATTACACGACCATTGGAGCCCACGATCCGGTTCTTACCATTGCAAGTGGCGATACGCTTTCGACCACGACGGTTTGTGCGGGTGGCAGGGATATGACGGGCGAGCAGGTGACCGAGGGAGGTAATCCCCAGACGGGTCCTTTTTATATTGACGGTGCAGAGCCGGGGGATTCGATTTCGGTTGTGTTTGATTATTTGATGCCCAATCGCTCGCATGGATATACGTCTGCGCGCGTTGCGCCCAATGTGCTCGATCCGGGTTATGTGCCCAGGTTTGAGGATGATATTGCGCGGGTTTTATGGGAGATCGATTTTGAAAATCGCACGGCACGCCCTGTAGAGGTTTCTCACAACCGCGACCATACCACGCCCGGTTATGGCAGTCCCGCTACTCGTCCATTGAGGGATCTGATTTTACCACTTAATCCGCATCCCGGATGTTTTGGGGTTGCGCCGCCGCGGGGGCAGGCGATTTCGACGGCGACTTCATCCACGCACGGTGGGAATATGGATTACAAGCGCTTCAACGAGGGTACGACGGTTTATTTGCCGGTTTTTGTCGAGGGCGCGCTTTTTCACATTGGCGATGGGCACGCGCTTCAGGGCGATGGTGAAATTGTGGGTACGGGTGTTGAAATTTCTTTTGATGTCCGTTTTACAGTTCATCTGCACAAGGGTAAGACTATTGAGTGGCCGCGGGGTGAAAACGATACGCATATTTTTACGGTGGGCAATGCCCGTCCGCTCGATCAGTGCGTAGAGCACGCGACCACTGAAATGATCCGCTGGCTTGTGTCGGATTTTGGGCTGGATGAGCGCACCGTGCATGTGTTGTTGGGCGAAGCCGTTGAATACGATATGGGCAATATGTATGATCCCGCTTATACTTTTGTTTGCAAAATTCCCAAGCAAGTTCTCGAAACTCTGGGCGCGACCCGCGCGTAGTATGCGATGAAAAAATCTCACTGGATTATTTCCCCGTCTGTCGATTTGTGCTGTATTTCACTCGGATGGCTGGTCTTTTTTGTCGTTCCTTATCTGCTCTCTGACCTCAGTGAGACATTCCGTCTCATTGCGGTCACGTCATTTGTTGCCCACCGGTATTTCACTTTTCCTCTCGTTTATCTCGACCGCATTGAATTTGAACGTCGGCGGTTGATTTATCTCATAACTCCGGTGCTGTGTCTGGGGTTTGTCGCCTTATGTTATTATTTTCGGGTTGAAGAGCCCGAGATGTTCGCGTTCTGGTATCTTTTCAATTATTTCCATTTTGTTCGTCAAAAGTACGGCATTTTGCGGATTTATTCCGGGAAGGGACAATGGGGGCACAAACAGCTCGATGCGTGGACTTCGTATCTCTGGGGCATTGCGGGCTTTGGGTATCTGTTTGCGTTTCAGGCCGATGTCGAAGGCCGCGTTATGCATTATTTGCATACGCTTATCGGGACGCCGCTTCCTCCTGTGGGGGCGCAAGGGATATATGTCGCGGCTATCGCTGTGACTATTGCGTGGCTTATTTACGAGTTTCGGGGCGTGCAGATCAACTGGCCCAAATTGCTTTTTTTTGCTTCGGTCGCGTTCATGTATGGCGTTGTGCCCATTTTGTCGTCAGACGCGCTTTTTATTGCGACCAGTTTTAGCCATGCCGCGGAATATATCGCCCTTGTCGCGCTTACGGTTCACAATAAGGCAAAACTCGATGCGTTTGCGTCGCCTGTGCTGACGCGCGCGGGAAAGCGTATTGTTCCCTATACTGCGGGTTTTATTGTTGTGGTCAGCGGTTTGTTATATGGCCTCAAGTTTCTTTCTCTTCCGATTTTTCTCGTTTTTACGTATGGCACGTCGTTTATGCATTTTATTTACGATGGCATGATCTGGAAGTTGCGTCGTCCCCGCGTTGCGCGGGAGGTTGGCGCGGCGATGAGCGATGGACGATGAGCGATGGACGATGCGCAGAAACGCCATTTGAAGGATATCGACCGCGCGGTTGTCTGGCATCCGTTTACGCAGATGCGGGATTATGCGGATGAGGACCCTGTTATTATTTCGCACGGCGATGGTGTTTATCTCGTGGATATTGACGGCAATCGCTATCTGGATGGGTTTTCGTCTATGTGGTGCAATGTGCACGGGCATCGCGTTGCGGAGATTGACGGGGCTATTTGCGCGCAACTCGACCGCGTGGCGCACAGTACGCTGTTGGGTTTGTCCAATATTCCGGCTGTTCAACTTGCGGAGAAGCTGGTGCAGATCGCGCCGCGGGGGCTCAGTCGGGTTTTTTTTTCGGATAGTGGCGCGACTGCGGTTGAAGTTGCGGTTAAGATGGCGTTTCAATACTGGCAGCAGCGGGCACATCCGCGTCGAGAGAAGGACTCTTTTTTGCATCTGACGGAGAGCTATCACGGCGATACGATTGGCTCGGTGAGCGTGGGGGGGATCGCGCATTTTCACCAGGTGTATCGGCCTTTGCTTTTTTCTTCTGTTGCTGCGCCTGTTCCGCATCCCTACCGGTGTGAGTACTGCAATGGGTCGTGTGATAGGACGTGTTTTGATACTCTGGAGAAGGTCATTGCCGAGCATGCGGATTGTCTCGCGGCTTTTATCGTGGAGCCGCTCGTGCAGGGAGCAGGGGGCATGCTTATGCATCCGCCGGGTTTTCTCAAACATGCGGCTGAGTTGTGCGATAGATACGATGTGCTTCTGATTGTGGATGAGGTCGCTACGGGTTTTGGTCGCACCGGGAAGATGTTTGCCTGTGAACACGAAGATGTCGCGCCCGATTTGCTCTGCCTGGGCAAGGGGCTTACCGGGGGGTATCTTCCGGTGGCGGCTACGCTTGCGACGGATGAGATTTACGATGCGTTTTTGGGCGATTATGAGGAGATGAAGACTTTTTTTCACGGGCATACTTACACGGGCAATCCGCTCGGTTGCGTGGCTGCGCTTGCGACGATAGAGAAATTTGAGACAGATCGCACGTTGGAGAGATTGGAATATAAGATCGCGTATCTCGCGGAGCAGTTGCAGCGGTTCAGGGATCTGGCACATGTGGGGGATGTTCGTCAGAGGGGTTTTATTGTGGCTGTTGAACTGGTGTTGGATGCGGAGAATAAAACGCCGTATCCCTTTGAGGACCGTATAGGGCATCGGGTGTGCGATGTTGCCCGAGAAAATGGGCTTCTCATTCGCCCACTGGTCAATACGGTTGTTCTTATGCCTCCTTATGCTATTTCCAAAGGCGAGATAGATCAGATGATAGATATTGTTTGCGATGCGATTATAGCTGTTACAGAAGGGGATGAGAGGTGACGCGGGGGATTTTTGTGACGGGTACGGATACGGAGATCGGAAAGACGGCGATTACAGCCGGGTTGGCTGCGGTGCTGAAAAGGCGGGGGATCGATGCAGGGGTTATGAAGCCGATTTCTGCGGGTGGTCGCGCAGATGCAGAGTTGTTAAGACGGGCTGCGCAATCTGACCAGTCTCTGGATACGATCAATCCAATTTTCTTGCGCGATCCGCTTTCGCCGAATATTGCGGCTGCGCGGGAAGAGAGGGTGCTCAATCTGGCATCTGTTTTTGACGCTTTTGATCGTCTTTCGAAAGTTCACGATTATTTGCTCGTCGAAGGTGTGGGCGGTCTTCTGGTGCCGATTGCGGATGATTTTCTGGTGGTAGATCTCGCTGCGCGTTTCGATTTGTCTCTTCTTATTGTGGCTCGCGCAGCTTTGGGTACGATTAATCATACGTTGCTTACGATTGAGGCAGCGGAGGCACGCGGTCTTCAGATTAATGGTGTGATCTACAATACGCTGTCGCCGGGGGGACCAGATGTGTCGGCGCAGATGAGTCCAGAGGTTGTGACGCGCATTTCCGGGGTTCCGTCGGCGGGTACTGTCCCTTATGATCCGGATGTCGATGTGGATGCGATTTGCCTGGGGGGGATGGTGGAGCTGGTTGAGGCGCATGTTGATGTGGATTTGATTTTGGGTGAGTAAAGATACTGTGACGACTTTATATACTACGTCATTCAAGGGTATTGGGCAGGTTACTGTGCGGGAGTTGCGGTTTTGTTTTGGGGATCGCCTTTCCAATGTGCGGACAGACCGCGTGCGGGATTACGATCTGGTGCAGTTCAACTATCGGGGCGATCCGCTGGCGTTGCGCCAACTGGGGACTGTGGAGGATGTTTTTTTGCATCTTGCGGATGTGCCGCTGAGTGGAGAGCGGGAGGATCTCAATATCATAGGTGAGATACCCGATCTGATTCCGTCGCTCAATGTACACAGGCAGTTCAATGGGTTGCCCAGAGGGCGCACAAGGTATCGCGTTATTGTTCAGGCATCCATGCAGGGCTGGCAATCGTACCGCCGCAATCAGATGCAGGAGGCGGTTGAGCGGGCTGTGCATCGCCGCTTTCCCAGATGGCGTCTTGTGCCCGATGATGCCAATGTGGAATTGTGGTTGCAACAGACCGGCAGGCAGGTGCGTCTGGGGTTGCGCCTTACGGATCGCACGATGCGCCATCGCACGTATAAGACTGCGAATCGCCCGGCGTCGCTGCGTCCCACGATTGCGCGGGCACTCGTTCAGCTTACCCGTCCGGAAGATGGCGATGTTTTTCTGGATCCGATGTGCGGTGCGGGTACGGTTATGATTGAGCGCGCACTTGTGTGTCGCTATGCGCTGGTTCAGGGTGGGGATATTGACGAGCAAGCTGTTGCGGATACGCTGGAGAATTTTGGCAATCGCCACAAACCGCGCAATGTTTATCACTGGGATGCGCGTCAATTGCCTCTGCCCGATCAATCGGTTGACAAGGTTGCGACCAACCCGCCCTGGGGCCGTCAGGTTGGGTCTGTTTTTGAACTCCGCGCGCTCTATGAATCTGCTTTTGCAGAGATTGACCGGGTTTTGCGTCCCAATGGCGTTGTTGCGGTTCTTTCGAGCGAGTGGAATGTGATCAAGAGTGCGCTGGCGCAGACCAATTTGACGCTGATTGAACAGATTAAAGATATCGCGGTGCTGGGCCGGCGCGCCGATATTTTTGTCGCGCAGAAATTTGCAGTTTGACATTTTTCCTACAGGAGATCAAAGCTATGAACATATCTGAAGATATTGGAACCAGATTGCTCTTTGAAAATGATCGCGTGCGCGTTTGGGATCTCGCGCTTGCCCCGGGCGAGAGTACGGGTATGCATCGGCACGAGAATGACTATTTGTACGTGGTTATCGGCGGCGGGAAACTCCAGGGCGTCTCGTCAGATGGCGTCAAACGCGAGGCTCGCGATATGGAGGATGGGCAGGTGCAATGGCGAGATGTCGATGGCGAAGATGTACACGAGGCTATCAATGTGGGGGATGGACCCTGGCGGAATATTATTGTTGAGTTGAAGGGATAGGGGGCAAGTGGGCCGATTTCAATGGTAAAACTGCGTCGGGTGAAGGGCCGGGGTTTGTTGACACCTTTTTAGATTCGCGCTATATTGCTCGAAAGATCATGCTAATTTATGGAACGGGATAGGGCTTTATGGCACATTCTTTAGATACATCAGACGCCATCATTTCTGAAGCAATTATCGATCAGATTGTGCAAAAAATCGTGGATCAGGTCAATCCGTTGCAGGTGATTTTATTTGGATCTTATGCCAGGGGAATGCCTGCGACAGATAGCGATCTGGATTTGTTTGTAGTTGTCGAGTCGAATCTGCCCCGTCATAAACGATCCGCAAAAATTCGTCTGTTATTTTCGCCAGCCCCTTGCCCCCTGGATATTCTGGTTTATACACCGCAGGAAGTCGAAAGCTGTTCTGGAGTGGTCAATCATATTGTGACAAATGTGATGACAACGGGAAAAATACTGTATGAACGATCCCCAGACCGAGTTTGCACGTCAGTGGATTAAAAAAGCCGAAAACGATGTGATCACGGCGCGGCAAACCCTGGCATTAAAAGATGGCCCAACCGACACGCCGTGTTTTCATGCCCAGCAGGCAGTAGAAAAGTCTCTAAAAGCACTGTTGACTGTAAATGGCATTGTATTTCCCTATACACATGATGTGATTGCGTTGTTGGATATGTCCATTGATTTGATGGCTGAACTGGCATGCTTTCGGGAAGTTTGTGCAGAGCTTTCGGCTTATGGTGTTGATGTGCGCTATCCGGGCGATTTTGTGGATCCACCTCGTGAAGATGCCCATTCTGCTCTGAAGGTGGCGGAAAACATTACGTCTCTCATAAAAAATAAAGTGGATAGATTGCTTGCCAATGAATCCGGAGGTAGTTGCAACCAATAATTCCGTTGCACTGACCCATTCTATGCCGCTCTCCTATATCGGGAGGGCGGTATTTTTTGTACGTTGAAATCTACGCTACAGAAGGCCCGGGACTACGATGAATATAATGTCTGAATTTGTCCGTTTTAGCGCACATCAATGAAGTATTGAAAACTTTTTTGGGGACATAATAGACATTTATTTACTTATATTCTATAAAAAAATTTTAACATGTCTCCTTGCTAAGAATCCTTTTTAGGGTTATATTTTTGTCATCAACGTGAAAAATTGCTTTTTACTGCCTGTTTCTCTCGAAGAGAGGAGTTAAAATATGCGCATTAATCCTGATCGCCTCCGGTCTCTGCGTAAAAAGCAGAAGCTATCCATTGCTAAGCTGGCGGAAAAGACCAAGCGTGTAGATGTAGAACAGACTGGAATAACGGAAAAGACAATCCAGCGGATAGAAAGACAGTCCTCGCAAACGGCCCATGAACACACCGTAGAATGTCTGGCCAAGGCTCTGGACGTCGAAGCTGGTGTTTTGACGGATGAGTTACCTTTGCCGGATGTCGAGGGCCTGTTCACCGATGATTCGGGGCGCGGACAGATCAATGTGCAGATCGGACCAAAGATCCGGCTGGCTTATGATTTAATCCGGGAGCGATATGACGTCAATACGACTAATCTCGTCAGTATGGCCCCGCTGTTTTTTGCACTTTTGGCTTCGGGCAGCCTCGCGTGGCGAAAAGAAAAACTGAAGGGGGTGAAGGAGGCAATCAAGAGCCTGAAAGGTAATGATGATAATGAATGGGACATGTTTGCCAGGATTACGCTGCCACAAGAAAATATGGCAAAGATGGAGGATGAGTCTATCAGCAAGGAGGATATATTTGGGGAGGTCTTGGCAGAACGTTTCCGTCGGTTATTGGTTTCGATGCGGGATGATGTGCCATATCCAGCTGTGGCTGCAATGCGCAATGTGTTTGGCGATGAACAGTCGGCAGATCCAATACTGTCTCAGGATGAATGGGCGGATTTTTTATCATTTGCCGAGAATGAGGAGTGGGCTGAGTTCTATCGTTCAGCTAGTCCTTTTGTGCAATATCTGCGAAAGTTAGCGCGTGAAAACACCGATGAGATCAAGGTCGAGAGTGGTGATCTGTGGTCAAAGTACCCTGATTATATTATTTTTGATAATTATATTAATAGAATTTCTAATAATTCTCCGATGGCGCGGAAGGCTCTTGAATTCGGCCATGCACGGCTTTCGGAGATACCGGATGCGCTCCAGGCCGAAGACGCTGGTGAGAAGCGTGAGAAGTGGCTCAAAGAGAAATTGTGGGGTGGCCTGCACGGTTCTTACGGTCAGGCTGCTAATAATTCTCTGGTGGCGCAGATAGCTCTTGAATTCGGTTATGCACGGCTTTCGGAGATACCGGATGCGCTCCAGGCCGAAGACGCTGGTGAGAAGCGTGAGAAGTGGCTCAAAGAGAAATTGTGGGGTGGCCTGCACGGTTCTTACGGTCAGGCTGCTAATAATTCTCTGGTGGCGCAGATAGCTCTTGAATTCGGTTATGCACGGCTTTCGGAGATACCGGATGCGCTCCAGGCCGAAGACGCTGGTGAGAAGCGTGAGAAGTGGCTCAAAGAGAAATTGCCCGACGAATTGCTGGAATTAATGGCAGAGCCGAGGCGCGATGTTTTGGGTAAGGCGGAAAGGGAAAAGCGGGCTTATGAAAACTGGTGGAAAGCCTGGGAGACAGCAGAAAAAAAAAGGTTGGAGGAGTCTGATGCGATGGAGCACGGTGACGAGTCTTAACAAACAGGCCAATGTGGTAAGAGAAGGGATCGGATGAGCGGCTTATTTTTTCTCTCATTCAGGAACCATACGCCACAGAGGGCACAAGGGCTACGCTAAATCTAACGTCTGCGTTTGTCCGCTTTGGCGCACGTCAATGAAGTATTGAAAATTTTTTGGGGGACATAATAGACATTTATTTTATTTATATCCTTTTTTCAACGTCTAAAAGTCCCGATATAATCCCGAAATGTCCGTTGATAAAAAGTAAATTTCAGGTATATTTTAATTAAAGTCCGCGAAATAGGCTTGGAAAGGAGGTGAGCGAAATGCGTGAATGGTTGAGGTCGATTTGGCGAGAATGGGTTAAGCCGGCTCTGCAGGCCGTTCTGCGGGCCGTTGTTGTAACAGTTGCGACTGTGTACGCCAGCAATTGGGCCGAACGCAGGTGGAGCACTGCTTAATGCTTCCAGCAAAGTGGCGTGCCTTTTTGGTACGCCACTTCTTTTTCCAATACTTCGGACAGTTTTTAAGTGTAGAGTGTCGCTTTATGTTTTATTTTTAATTAAGCCTTACCTGCTGACATTAAAAAACAGAAAATTCAAAAAAATGACAAAAAACTACAAAGAGCCTTATTCTCTCCTACGCTTTGATGCTGATGCCGAATTGGTCGAGAGGGATCTGCGGAGAAAAAGATGGCTTTTTGTGGCCTGATTTCAGGCTCTGCAAGCCCTTTGTTTAGTTGCACCGAGAACAGTATTCGGAATTCGGCAACAGCATCTAAAATGGAGTAAGTCCAGACTTAAAAGGAGGAAGATATGAACAAAACGAATTGGATGAATCGTTATGATGAAATTTACAATGATGTCAGGGATGAACTTCAGGAATATGGTGATGATTATGCAGATAATAATGCTCACGATATTACAATAGAAAGAATCCAAAAATTACAAGAAGCAGAAGACGGTTATTGGGAAAGTCTAACGGCCCAACCCAATACTGACGTAATGGATGATGCTGGTAAAGAATGAACTGGAGTTACCCCGTTGTAGGAGTATTTAGGGCTTGGGTTTCAAGTCTGTGATTGATGCAGTTGTCTGCTGGCGATGGCAAGGTCATTATCGCTGGAGAACTTCTGTCTGGCCGATTTGTGGATCAAGGGCAGATGCAAGGCTGTGACAGCGTGTGTGGGAAGGGTTTTGGATGGGTGGCTTGAGCGGGGGTGGGTATCCTGTAAATCCTCACATCCCGCCCATCCTGATGAACTGGTCTGGAAATCGACCAGTTGTACACCGCTTCTGACAGGGGGATTAGCTGGCTTCGGACAAATGGCGCATATCTTTCACATGATCGCCCATTTATCGCTCAAAATATTCAGAGCGTGTTATGTGCCAAACAGGCAATCCTCAAATTCAAGTTGTGAACGAGAGCACAATACAGCATATTGAAGGCATAATGAGGTGCCTGAGTTTCTGAAAAGCCCTTTTATCGCGCAATTTTGTGATAATTGGCCTGATATTTGCTTGAGGTCTGACTGTTGCGTTTGTCCAAAATACGACCAACCCTCAGATCTGAGGCATCTCACATGGCCGAATTTGATACGATTTCCAAACACCTCATTCAGAAATATCCCCACGACTTTGCCGGCTTTACCCTCGGACGCGGGGACGTTGAAGTTCTTGCAGTCATTGACACGGAGCAATACACTGTTGAAGCACACCAAACCGATAGCCTGATTCGCGTGCGTATCGATGGTGAGGAGGTATTGGTCCACAACGAGTTTCAAACTACGGACAGCACCAATCTTCCTATGCCACGCCGCATGGCGGGCTATATCGGACGTGCTATTGAGCAGCACGGTCTGCCGATCTATTCCAATGTCATCTACCTGCGTCCCAATGCTGGGCAGCGCGATCTCGGATATTATGTCCAGGAGCATCTCGACTACGAAATCACGATTCGGTATCGCGTGATCAGACTGATTGAGATAGAAGGCGAGCGCGTCCTCGAATCGGGGCAATCGGGTCTGATCCCATTCACGCCATTGATGAAGCCACCTGAAGGGATGGCCTCGGATGTGTGGTTGCATCAGTGTATTCACACGGCTCGGACGCGCCCCATCGCTCGGTCATCCAGAGCCGATTATCTCGCAGGCATGGTGGCATTGAGCGAGTTAGTATATGCTTCTGAAACCATTTCTGATATCATATTTAAGGAGGGCATCATGGATCTGATCCGCGAATCATCACTTTTTCAATCCCTTACCCAGCAAAGCAGAGAGGAAAGTTTTGAACAGGGCAGAGAGGAAGGCAGAGAGGAAGGCAGAGAGGAGGGCATAGAGCAAGGGGGTAGAGAACGCGCTATTGAGGATATCCTCGACGTGTTGGAGATCCGATTTGATCTCCGCCAGACAGATCCCTTATCTGCTCGCATTTCAGCTATTGGAGATTTACAACGTCTCAAGCAGTTGCACCGTGCGGCGATAGAGGTGTCCAATCTTGATGAATTTGAACGCATGTTGGATTAAGCGACGTGATATGAAAAAAATATCATCCATCCCAATTTACACCATCGGTTACGGTAGCCGTTCTATTGAGCAATTCATCGAAGTACTACAACAACATGAAATTGCCTACCTTATCGATGTGCGCTCAGCTCCTTATTCTCGCTATAAACCCGAATTTTCTAAAGAGGCGCTGGAGGTGAAGTTGCAACAGCACCGGATTCGATATATGTTCATGGGCGACACGTTGGGTGGGCACCCCGATGACGAAACTTGTTATGATGCGAAAGGGCAGGTAAATTACGAAAAGGTAAAGGATACCAAAGTCTATCAGAGGGGACTTGAACGTCTCCAAACAGCCTTTGCTCAGCAACAATGTATTGCTCTCCTGTGTAGCGAGGGAAAGCCGGAACACTGCCATCGAAGCAAACTCATTGGAGCATCGCTCACGACACAGGATCTCCCCGTGATTCATATTGACGAAAACGACGAGCAGCAGACGCAGGATGACGTTATTGACCGTCTGACAAAAGGACAAATGTTTCTGT
>JAPOXY010000209.1:20736-64876 GCA_026706845.1 Gemmatimonadota bacterium | reverse complement strand
CTGAAAGCACCGATGCTCGCGGGGGACCCTCCACCCACATCTACATGGTGAGCCAGGTTGGCAACATACCCCAGGCAAGTGTTGTTGTGGTACACGGGTGAAATGAGAGTGATGTCATTCAGATGTACGCCACCCAGATATGGGTCGTTGGCCAGGATGGCGTCGCCGGGACCCAGATTTTCAGCCCCGTATGCTTCCACCATCCTGGGGACAAGCAAGGACAGGGAGCCGAGGTGGACGGGCTGCGCGAAAGCCTGAGCGACGACCCGAACCCGGCTGTCAAAAAGGACACAGGAGAAGTCGGCTCGGGTTTTGATATTGGTGGAGTAGGCACTGCGGCGCAGGGCAATCGCCATTTCTTCCGTGGCTTCAGACAGAGCATTTCGGATGACCTCAAATCGGATGGGGTCGATCTGGTCAGCGTGTGGCATAGGCGTTCTTTCTGTATCAGTCCCAATTCTGGATGGAAGCGAGGGTGATCCAATATATATAATTTAGTGATGATCATTCCTATTTAATTCCGACGGAATACATCCGCTTTCGGAGAAAATGCCATGACATCATCCAGCGGAAAAATCGGTCGATTACAAATCGTATGTCCGAGGCTCTGCAAGTTCGCGCTCGTCGCCCCGGGGGCGTCAACATTGATCTGTTCCGCGCACCAATCGGCGAACATATGGGGTTCGCAATGAGGCGACTTTACGACAACCAGATCGAATTTCTTCGGATCCTGTCCGTGAGCGTAAAACCACGATCGGTCAAACAGGCTGACTGGCTTTGTACCGACCACAAGAGTATAATTATCCGCCTTGAGAACGGTGGTATTTCCCGAATTCCAATGCCAGCCGAAGGACTCGCTACGAAAAACGCCATCTGAAAGCAGGTGGACCCGGGCCTCTATTTCCAGTGGTTTGTACCTGGCCCTGTCGAACGCGCCGCCTACGGTAGTGCGGATGGTGGCGCCTATGCCCGCGTCGAAAGCTTTCTGGACGGCAGCGGGATCCACGACCGGTGCAAGGACCATCCCGGAATATCTCTGGCGCATCAGTTCTCGCACAATGGCATTGCTATCACCCGATGCACCGGAACTGGTCGCGTCGGCTGCATCCATCATGACGACTGTTCCAGAATCGACTTCTGCAGCGAGCCGGACGCTTTCTTCGAGACCCGTCAGAGGCACCTGCATCTTTTCGTGATGCTTCCAGAACCGGTTTGCCAGATCCACCGCGTATTGGGCGGCAGCGGCTTCATCGCCGTCCATGACAACGATACTATTTGTTCGAAGCTCCGGAACATCGGTGAACGGGTTTCCCCACATCACGCCCGCAGAAAGACCCGCTTCGCTGGCTTCGATCTGCTTCGCCAACTGAATACATTCGCGAATCGCCCCGGTCTCAGTAATCATTTCATCGCCACGCACCAGCGCCGGAATTTTGACTCTTGCAGTCACGGGGCGAATATTTCCATCCAGCATCTTGATCAACAGAAAGGCCGCACGCTTTCCGGTTTCAACAAAGTCGATATGCGGATAAGTGTGGTACGTGACGACGGAGTCACAATGCTCAAGCATCCGATCAGTGAGGATACCGTGCAGGTCCAGAGACACCACAATCGGAATCTGGTCACCGAGAATGCGGCGGGCTTCCTGTAGCAAGTAGCCTTCGGGATCATTTTCGCCCTCTGCCTGCATGGCACCGTGAAGCGAAAAATAAGCCCCATCCACCTCACCAGCATCCCGGATACTTTCGAGAAACTCATCGCTCAGGCGGTCAAATCCGCCTTTTGAAAGCACACCTCCAGACGTGTTCGCACATGCTCCGTATGTGGGCACGAGGTGAAGCGCCTCTTCTCGGTCTAAAATGCTCAGGGCACCGCCGACTTCGTGACCGACGCCGCGATGGAAATCGAGCATATCAGGCCCACGCACGATTCGAAAATCGCCGTACTGGCTGGGCACGGGATTAAACGTCGAGACTTCCTGCTTGCACTCTGCAATGATCACTCTATCCATGATTTTCTCCATAGGCGGCGCAGAGCGAATCAGGGCTCGACCCACACCGGGCTGGACCAGGCCATTTGACCGTCTTCTCGCATGAGGCGGCCATAATAGTAGTCCATGCCGCCCGAACCCCCGTCTTGCGTATCCCAGAGAATTTCGCATTCGCCGGGTTCAATCTTCTGGACGGTTTCGCCGTTCCGCACAATCTCAATAAGCGTAAAGGGGGACTCGCTGGCAGCTTCCAGACGGATCTGACGGGGGCCGTCGTGCCTGACGGTGGATCCCATAAAAGCACCACAGACTTCGAAACGGAGGTACACGCGGACATTCATGGTACCAAAAACGCGGCGATTCCACATGGCTTCGAATGCGGCTTCACGGGTGAGTTCCTTCGCCCAGAAACCCATGATGCCCTGCCGTGCGGTGAGGTGGGATTGCGCCATGTTTTGCAGGCTGGAAAGGTCGTCTCCTGGCCTTCCATCGTGGATGTCTCCGCTACCAATGATGCCGAATCGGTAGCCCAAGTTCAGAGCATCGATGACGTGCTGACCGTCTGTTTCACCGTCCTGAACCCGGATGGGATAGGGGTTGCCCTGGTGTTCGGCCCTTTCGCTGCATGCCCACACAGAGTGAATTTCTACAAGACGTTCCATTTCGGGATCGTGCCCCGCGTGCCATTTGACGCCCATCTGGGTATTGGCCGAATGGTGCGGGACGAGGAGGGCACCGTGCTCTCTGGCGGCTCGATAGAGACCTTCTAGGTCCTGATAGGGCGAGTCCGTAGCGCGAAGAATAGGACCGTAGTCTCCCGGGTAGTAAACGTTTCTGTGGCCAACTTCGAAATTGGTCCATTCAAGCGCCACGAGTGTGGCAAACCGGCCCGGTTCATAGTGGTCGTTTGCCACACTGACGAAGTAGTCCCACTGTCGATCTGTCAGGGCTTCGGCGTGATCGGTCATTGAAAACAGGTCCAGAAATCCTTCGTCGCGGGCAAAACCATAGACTTCCTCGGGAGAACGAATAGCGTCGCTAAAAATGGTGTGGGCGTGGGTGTCTCCCCAGAAAAGGCGTTCTGCCGGGGGGGCCTGACAGACGCGAATGGGATTGCTGCGGGCCTGCTTTCCATTGGCCGTAACGGTAATATAGTGGAAGCCTTCCCGAGTATAGCGAATTCCCGGTATGGCGGCAATAGGCCGACGGCCCCCTTCAAATGTATATGTGGCCGGTCCTTCATAGCCGTCACCGCCAGAGAGATCAATCGAACCCTCGAATTCGGGCAGGACGTTGTCCTTGAAAGCCAGTCCCCTTGGAGACAGGTTGTATCGGCTGCTCAGTTGAGGTTCAGTCTGGTTGAGAGGGAAGCATTCGGGAGGAATCTCCCGAACCTCTCCGAGCAGCTTGAGCTTCAGCTCAAACGGCTCGTCGATTCCGACCACAGATGGGGCCACGATAAAAAAACCTGATAAGTCCATTGAAACATCTCCTCTCTCAATACCAGTGAATCATGTGTCCTTGACCGGGAAACCAGATGATATCTACCGCAAAAGATATTCCCACACCGACGGCCCAACCGACAACCAGGCCCAGTGCAAAGGGCTGAAATCGCCTGTAGAGGACAACGCCTCCGATCTTCATAACCAGCGCCTTTACCAACCAGGCCAGAAAAATAGTGAAACCGATCCTCCGCATTGGCCAGGAGGTAGAAAGCGGAAAGCCGATCGGAGAAAGGGGCCACCCTGGAAACCTGTAACGCAGAAAGGTCAACAAGGCAGAGACAGCCACTCCGATCCCAAAGAAAAAAAGGCGATTCCAGTCCGTGGAAAAGGGCGTTCGGATTTTCGTGAGTGTGTCGATAAAAGGGACCTGACTTCCCAGACCGAATACCCATATGTTGAAGTTGTAGGCGCCCTGGCTGTATCCCAGATAGAAGGTAACCACTATGGAAATCACGACTCCAGCAATGATCGCACCACCCAGTGCCGACATCAGTCCTCGTCGAACCTGGGGAATTCGATCCGCGAGCTTGCCCATTTGCGTGAACGAAGGCATGAACATAGCTGCCCCCCGGGTAACGAGCATATAGGTGAATACCATGGCCGTCATACTTTCTGGAGGCATACCATATGACCCCAGAAGATATATGGTGGCCGACTGGCCCGTCACCGGTACGACGACATAAAGAAGGCCCGTCTCCGCTACGATACGGGCAACACCAAGGTATCCGACGAGAGTACAGAAAATCAGGACGATGGCCATCTTATAACTCATCCCCGCATGGTGCAGAAAACCGATCACATAGACGAGCCCGAAGACCAACCCGAAAATAGCTATGCGGTAGGACATCATTTCTTCTGAACGACCAGCCTGGGCGGAACGGAAGGCCTGGTAGAAGACTTGCTTGATGTGATTTCGCCCAACCCAGAGCCCCCAGAAGACGATAAAACACATCGCCCCCCAGCTTTGCCAACCCACTGCGGGATTTAGAGAGGACCAGGGATCACCACGGGTGCCTATGGTGTACCCAAATCGGTTGAAAACGCCGCTTTGTAAAATGAAAAGTAAAAAAAAGAACCAGGCACTGAACAGGGCCTCGAGATTGACGAAGAAGGCGAAGGCAAAGGCGAAAAAGCTGATGTGGAAATCAATCGTTGGAAAACCGGTTGCAAAGGTAAACCACTGAGGCAAGAGCGGGAAAGCGGGAATACCGGGCATGAAGTAGCCTGGGATATTCCAGCAAACGATGCCACAAGAAACCGCGAATCCACCCCAGAAAATGCGGCCGTGCATATATTCCGGCAACCAACCCACAGCCCGCGACCTCATTGCCATATCGATCCCTACCCCGATGATGGGATAATCGAGGCGTTCGTAATCAGTCCATTGTTTTCTCAAGCATACGACAATACAGGCCGAGACCAGGGCAATACCCCCGGCAAAACTCAGCCACCAGAGAAGAGGACC
The DNA here is from genome assembly GCA_026706845.1 of Gemmatimonadota bacterium. Classification (NCBI taxonomy): domain Bacteria; kingdom Pseudomonadati; phylum Gemmatimonadota; species Gemmatimonadota bacterium. The sequence continues at coordinate 59,916 of JAPOXY010000209.1, read as the reverse complement.
AATCCAGACCTGCCAGGGAATCCGCATACCACCGGGCAATCCCTCAAAGAGATACCGCATGGAATCGCCGGAGTTCGATGGTGCCATCCAATCGGGAATGTAGGGATGAAAATAGATACCCCACCCGTTTTCCGGCGTCGCCAGATAATACGGCGTCGCCAGAATACCGAGAACATATCCGATGAATCCATTGGTGGGCACGACACTGCCGACCAGCCCCATGCTCATTACTGTTGCCAATTCCGAAGGTGCAAGCGCAAACCGGGGGCCAAATACTCTTCCGGACACAGCGGAAAAGACGGTCAACAATAAAAAAAGAATAAAGTTGACCATCGGAAAATGGCTCAGGTTCCAGGTTGAAGAATGTATGATGTAGTCGGACCAGGTCACCCAGAAGTTGGCCAGACCAGCAAAGCAAAGCCCAATGAGTACCGAGCGAAGGGTCAACCCTCTATCTCGAGAAGAGTCGGGCACTTGATCTCGACGGTCGCGTGGAGTTTCTAATGTTTGGGACACGTGATCACACTTAATTTGAATTCACCATCTATCGAAGTTCGATGTCTTCCACATCCGGCACGGCTACAGTGTCTTCGTGTATGGGCTGGACGGCCTGGCCCCATGCCGAAATGGCACGATAATCCCGATCCAGAATAGCTGTTTCACTAATGATATCTGCGGGATCCCAATCTTCGTAGAGGCGTTTCAAGAGCTTCTCTCGCACATCCTGGTAGCGCGTGTCCAGTCCCAGATCATTGAGTTCTCCGGGATCTTCTTCCAGGTTAAAGAGCACTGGAGGGGTGGGTTCGTTGTACTTGTAGAGCTTCCATGCTCCCTTGCGGATCATGCGAGAAGGCACTTCGTTGGCTTCCCAGAGATGTTCACTGAAAGTTTCATCGGCCCAGTTCGGATCGTTTTCTCCGCACATCTGGGGCCACAGCGAACGTCCATCGGTAGCAGGCATTGGAGGAGCGCCAGCCATCTCGATCAGGGTCGGTCCAATATCCATGAGGTTGCAGATGCTATCGCTGATTCCACCCGCGGGGATAACCCCGGGCAAACGGGCAATGAGGGGCACGGAAACAGATGCTTCGTAGTAGTTGCTTTTGGACCACAGTCCGTGTTCTCCGGCCATTTCGCCGTGGTCAGAGCAGTAGATGACCAGCGTGTTTTCAGCCAGCCCCGTCTCATCCAGCTTCTGGAGCATCTGGCCGACGATGCTGTCAAAATACTCGCACATGGCAAAATAGGCTACTCGGGCCACGCGGATGCGTTCTTCGGGCAGCGGATGATCGAGGTCTCGCAGGCGTTTCAGCTTGCGGATAGCCGCTGGTGCTCTCTGTGCCTCTTCAGGCGTTGGCTGAGGAACATCTACCCGGTCGTAATAATATTCGAAAAGTTCCTTTGTAGCGGCGATATAGGGGCAGTGCGGAAGAACAAAGCCAGCCACAGCGGCAAAGGGACGATCTCTCCCATCATGGGCCTTCTCGTCCAAATAATCAAGGGCAGACGCAACGACCATGTCATCATACGCCTGATAGGTACACATCCCATAACCGGCATATTCTACGCTCACGCGGCTCTGCCCAGATACACCCAGAGGCATTTTGCGAAACAGGGGAGCGCCCTGCAAAGAAACACCGGGGTGATGTGCGCCCCATTCGCCAATGGGCCGTCGCTCAAATCCGTGCCGCTGATCCGATCCAACAAAGTGCATGCGTCCAATCAGGGCAGTTTCATAGCCGGCTGCACCCAGGCCATGTGCCCAGGTGGGGATGGCAGAAGAGAGGATATGGCTATTTGTCCAGACGCGGTTCGCGGTGGGCGTTCTGGATGTCATAAAAGCCATCCGGCTGGGAACGCAAAGCGGCGCTGCGCAATAGGCGTTGTTGAACCGTATGCCTTCGGCAGCAAGCCGGTCCATATGTGGGGTTCGAACCACTTCATCGCCATAACATCCGATGTGAAATTTGCTGTGTTGATCGGACATGATCACCAGAATATTGGGTCTATCTGCCATATGAATCCCCTCCATTATGCCTTCACCTGTCGGAGCAGTGCCAGGCAATTTTCATTGATCATACCGCCCGCCTCGGGATCGACCTGGCAGGCGTGGGTGACTTCGTATCCTCCCTCGGGGTAGGCATCCACGGTAGGGACATACCCGATGGAGCCATTGGTATAGCCCACGAAGAAAGTGTGATCGAAAGGCGATTGATTTTTCACAAGCGTGCCATTTTCGGTAAAAATCTCCGCCGGTGCAGCCACAAAAGCGAGATCGCCTATTCGCCATGCCTGTAATTCCGTCTCAACGGGATCAAGTGGAATGCCCGTCTCGTGGCTACTAATCGCTTCTCGCACCCGACTTTGCCTCAGCTCTGTCCAATATCGCTGCCCATCTGAGAGATTTCTCAATTCCAACTCCTGAGCGAATTCCCCATCGAGCTGTTTCGCGCTTTTTAAGTCGCCGTACATGTAGCGGGGCAGGTTTACGGTTTTTGAAGCGAGATTCAAACCTTGAGCCTCACCAACGCTGATGGTTTCCCAAACGCGCACCACTTCGCAGCCCAGTCGAATGCCCAGACTGTCCGATGGCTTGTGAAGATCTTCTGGTCGCTGATCCGGTCCGCGGAATCCCAGAGCGGGATTGATATCGCCCGCCGCCCCTTGTAGAAAGAGACAATACGCACCCGTAAGACCTTCTACCACGCGGGCCATCTTTCCGGAAAACCCGGCAGAAATGGCGCGTTGCTGAGAAGTCTGTGCAACCGGATGCGCCGCAAAATTGACCAGACAGGCGATAGGGTTTCCCTCTGTATCTTCAATCCGCGCAATGCCGACCTCGCGGTCAACAGGCCCATCGTAATTGTTGCCGAGAATAATCCGTCCATCAGGGGTCTTCTCCCTCCGATTGATACCGATATCGGAACTGCCCCAGCCGATACCCATTCGCGCTGGCTTCAAATTTTGCTGTGCCTCCTGTACCAGGCCCGATAGTTTGAATCCGAGATGAATTCGATAGGCATCGACCAGTTCGGCACCTTCATCAGAACTCGGACCAGGCGAAGAAGATCGCCTACCTGCGCGATCGATATCAGGCCCGTAATGGGTGTGGCTGCATGCCAGGGTAATCCGATTGGCGGAGATTCCCGATGCAGCCTGAATGAGATCGCGAAACTCGGCGACTGTTTCCGCCTTAAACTGGAGGAGATCCGAGGCGATCAATACGGCTTGCTCCCCCGCGCAGGAAACTGCCATAGCCGTGGCATATAACGGGTCATTTACGCGCGTCGATGATCCCCGCCCCGCAAATCCGACCATGGGTATGCCCACCGCAGGGGTGATGTCGGTGCGGGCAATGCCGATTTCTATTGCATTTGCCATAGTGCCTCTCTTTCAATACGAATGAATCCCGTGTCCGTTGCCGGGGAAGTAGAAGATGTCAATCAGAAAAGAGATGCCGACTCCGGCTGCCCAACCGACCAGGAGCCCGACTGCAAAGGGCTGGCACCGACGGTAGAGCACGGCACCCCCCAGTTTCATGATGACGGCCTTGATGAACCAGGCCAAAAAGATAGTGAACCCGACTCTGCGCATGGGCCAAGAAGTGGCCAGGGGAAATCCAATGGGTGAAAGGGGCCACCAGGGAAAGCGATAGCGCAAAGCCACCAGCGCGGCCGAAACCAGCACCCCGAATGAAAAAAAGGAGATGCGATACCAGTCTGTTGTGAATGGCGACTGCATCTTGACCAGCGTATCGATGAAAGGACGCTGGCTGCCGCCCCCGCCCAACACCCATACGTTGAAGTTGTATGCCCCATGCGTGTAGCCCAGATACAGGGTTACAATGGCGGCAACCAGAACTCCGACCACAATTGAGGCACCAAGCGCGTAGATCAGACGCCTTCGTATCTGGGGAATCTGATCTGCCAGCTTGCCCAGATGGGTCAGCGAAGGCATGAACATACCGGCACCCCTCGTGACGAGGATATAGGTGAATGCCATGGCTGTCATCGAGGATTCCGGCAGGCCACGCGATCCCAGAAAATATACGGTGGAGGACTGACCCGTTACCGGTACGACCACGTAGAGCAACCCGGTTTCCACCAGGATGCGGGATACCCCCAGGTAGCCGATGAGTGTGGAAAGCAAGAGCGCGATGGCCATGGTATAGCTCATACCCGCACAGTACAGAAATCCAATGGCATAAACCAGTCCACTGATCAGGCCGGTAAGAGCCATCCGGTAAGACATCATTTCTTCAGTTCTGCCTTCACCCGGTATCCCCCAGATGGCCTTTGAAAAAACGTCGCGCAGATGGTGGCGAGCAACCCAGATCCCCCAGGCCACGATGAAGCAGAGAGACCCCCAGCTTTGCCAGCCAACTGCGGGGTTGTGGGAAGACCAGGGATCTCCCGAGGTGCCGATGGTGAACCCAAATCGGTTAAATACCGCGCTCTGGATTAGAAAAATCAAGAAGAAGAACCAGACACTGAACAGGGCTTCAAGCCTGGCAAAAAATGCAAAAGCCAGTGCAAAAAAGCTGATGTGGAAGTCAATTGTGGGAAAACCAGCGGCCAGCGTAAACCACCTGGGTAGTAGAGGGAATTCGGGCAGGCCGGGTATGAAGTAACTGGGAATATTCCAACAAACGATTCCGCAGGCGACCGAAAAACCACCCCAGAACAGCTTGCCTTTCATGTATGCTGGCAGCCAGTTCCGGGGATTCGAGCGCAGCGCCATGTCGATGCCTACGCTGATGATGGGATAATCGAGCCGTTCGTTCTCCGTCCATTGCTTGCGCAAAATGACAACCGTGCAGGCCGAGATCAGCGTGATCGACGCTGCAAATGTAAGCCACCAGAAAAGCGGGCTTGCCCAGGTTTCCCAGGGGATGTGCACACCTTTGGGTAGGCCTTCGAAAAAGTAGCGCACGGCGTCGTTTTCATCTCGCGGCGCCATCCAGTCGGCAAGGTGGGGGTGAAAGTAGAGTGCCCAACCATTCTCGGGGGTGGCCAGGTAATACGGCATGGCCAAAATGCCGAGCACATATCCCATAAATCCGTTGGTCGGCACGACGCTGCCCACCAGCCCCATGGCCAGAACGGTGGCGAGTTCGGCAGATGAAAAAGACCAGCGCGGTCCAAACAATCTGTCTGAAACCGATGATAAGACTGTGAGGATGACAAACGGAATGAAATTCACCATGGGGAAGTGGCTCAGATTCCAGGCCGAGGAATGAATTATGAAATCCGACCACGTGACCCACAGGTTGACCAGACAGACCACACCCAACCCAATCAGAAACGAACGCAACGTGATCCCCCGCTCCTCTCCGGGGGAAGGCACTGGATGGCTAACGATGGGATCTTGCAGAGAGGACAAATCTCTCCTCGCAATCCTTTCGGTCTAAAAACTCCCGCTTAGAGACACGCGCAGCGGAGGATCGAAGCCACCCTCAATCGCCGAATAGGCAAAATCGACAGAGACCTGCCTCCCTCCCAAATAGTTCACGCGAACACCAGCACCAAGTGAATAACTCTCGATGTCGTAATTGGTCTTGTATCCAGCTCGAAGCGCGAGCACCCTTGCGACCCAGAGTTCACCGCCAAAATGTAACCGCTCACCGAAATCAGTGGCATAGCTGAAATCGACTGCGGCTGTGAGGTAGGTGGGATCTTCTATCGTTCCGTAAACCTCCATAGCAGCAGCGATATTGAAGACCATTGGCATGGCGAAAGTGACCGCTTCCGGCGTTACGTCTTTGCCGAAATTCTGCAATGTCATCGCCAACCTGCTGGAGCCAAATCCCGTGTAGAACAGCGTGCCGAGTGAGACATCGTAACTGGAAATTTTCTTGTCGTGCAGCGTTTCCTGAATCCAGCGACCGTGAACGCCGAAGGAGAGCCTATCGGTCATTTTCTTCGCGTAAAGAAATCCGATGGCGACATCCCCAGCATTCACCATCTCTCCTGTTCCGAGCGGCTGGAGTATGGTGGTTTCCTTGCTCTTCTCAGGGTAGAAACCGATAAAGGTAACGCCCACCACGCCATACGGCGTATTCGCCGCAACAGCTCCGGAAGTAACCGTGCTGTTTACCAACCATCGGTTGTAAGAGAACACGTACTCAATCCGTTTCATATGAGTCAAGCCGGCAGGATTCTTGAATGCCGCATTGATATCGTTGGATATGGCCGTGTACGCATCCCCCATTCCCACCGATCGCGCCCCCTGGGAAATCTTCAGAAATGCAAATCCTGTAAGCCCAATTCGCGAAGCAGCGGTTGAGGAGTAAATGTCCTCATCCTTGATTTCCACATATCCCTGTCCCTGGGCGGGCGATTGCAGCAAAATCACAATCGCGAATACGCAGATTGATGCGTATATCCTGGTCATCATAGCAAAGCTCCTTGACTATTTGATGATTACAAATGAACCGAACCGCATCTCCCCCTGAGATGAGCCCACAAGAGACTCTACAGAGTAGAAGTAGATGCCTGACTGTACTTCCGGCCTCGCGAAGGATCGCGGCGCCTGATTCCATTCTGCCTCTCCCAGGGGCGAATCGTGATTGATCGTCCAGATCAGGTCTCCAGATGGAGAATAGATCTTGATCTGGGCCTTTCTGGGAATATTTGTAAATCGAATCTTTCTGGATCCCGGATACCTGTGTGTGCCATCATCCCGATAGGGATTGGGCACAACCAGGATTTCATCGCCGAAATTGTCTTTGGTATCAGTTGCGGGGATCTTCGGACTGGTGAAGACCTGCATCCGCTGCTCAGGCGAGGAATGCCCGCTTTCCATGCCACTCTGGACATTCTGCCGCACCTTGTCGGGCAGGTCGGCAAGTGTCTTGGTACCGTCGTTATTAGTCCAGGATGAATGCCCGGAATCGACCGAGCGGACCGAGTACCAGTAGTTGAAGCCGGGAGCGGAAGTCTCATCCTCGAAGGAATAGATGCCGCCACTCAAATGCGCGGCATCTCCCACGGGAATCTCTTTCAGCAACTTGTAAGGCCCCGCTTCCTTGGTCTCTGTACGATAGACCCGGTAGGCTCTTACATCGGCCTGTCCATAGTCTGGATCCAACGCGCGATCGGCATCATCTGGCCATGTGAGGAGAACCTGCCCACGTTCGCTATTTCCCACTGAAAATCGCACATCCGGAGGCGGGTCGGGCAGATCGTAGCCGCTATCGTAGGCGAATTGAGCACGGCGCACATGATCCACGAGGGCCTCCCGGCCCAGAGAAACCTCGTCTTGATTGCCCGTTTGCGCCCATTCGATGATGCCCGTACCCTTGGCGTCGGCAGCTGTTCCCCCGGCAAAAACCGCCACGATTTTCACTTTTTCACCAGGACCAATATCGTATGGTCCATACGTTTGGCTGTGGGCGTAATCACCGATGTCGGTGGGATTGGATTGGAATCCCTGGTCTTCGACGAGTTTATTCCACAGTTGCTCATCACCATCATTACTGGGATCCGGGTATGTGTAGTTATTTCTGCTGAAGATTTCCCACCACTTTACCGACACCGGCTGATCCGCGACTTTTGGCGCAACGTAGTTTTCCGAATCGTTTGTAAAGGGTGGGGTATAATCCAGAGGGGCAAACCCAAAGTACTGGAAGTCTGTCAGTTCTCCATCGACTCGCGCCGTGCCTTTGAACAGTGAATGGTGACGCGCCGAAACGTAGGGTCCACCAACGTCATTCCACAAAGTAGAAGGCGCGTCCCCGTCGTAGTGGTAGCTGAGCTTCAGGTCAGCGTATTCGGCCGGACCATCGTAGTTGTCGGCACCAGTGTATCTGTAGAAATCGTCCCTCAATTCGGGGAAATCGACCCACCACGCACCCGGGCTTGAAATAAAGCACCCCGCCTGAGAGATGGTCATGATGTTTACGAACGCAAAATAGACGTCGTTGAGTTGCACGGGCATACCGGGATCCGGCTGGCCGTCTCCGTTGGCGTCTCCATTGTTGTGGAAAGTATATTCGTAAATGATGAAGTCGTCAAAGTCGGGATAGCTCCAGGAAAAGGCTTTTTGCGACACACTGATACCCGTTTTGGAGGACCATGCCGTGATGAGAATTTCCTCACCATGAGAATCGTCCCCGATATACCGCCCATAGTCGTGGTTGTGGATTTCCACAGGCTCACCCACAATTGGAGGTGCTCCGGGCCAGTAGTTGGACATCGGGCTGAACCCGGTAAAGTGGGAGGCGGTCATAAATCCCAGATCTTTTTCCGGGCTGTTGACAATGTCATAGACCTTTTCCCGAATATCCTCGGTTTCCTGACTCGGGCCAACTGCCGAGGTGCCGTGATCTCTTGTTAGAATCATTACACCCTCGCCCCGAGAGGTGTCGTATCGGCGGGTAAACCGCGGATACCAGTGATAGTTGACAAAGCTCCAGTATTGCTCAAACTCGGTGGGTTCCAGCGGAATGATGGAACCCGGATATTGCATACCGGCTATATCCCTCATCACCTGTCGGTGAACCCGACCTGTGAGTCCGTTTCTGTACGTATGCCAGACCTTCCCCCGCGTCATGTGTCGGAATTTCCTCTGGAAGGGACTCGACTGCGCCCACAATTCCGAAGTTAGCAAGAGGGTCGCCAGCAATGGAAAAAGCAGAAACAAGATGCTTCTTCTTTTTATAGTAATCATGTTGTCTTATCCTCTTAGAAACTGAGTCTCAATCCCAAATGCACCTGCCTTGGGGAGCCCAGAAAGGCCCTGTCGTTCGGATCTCCGAAATCCCTGTAGAGCTGGTCTGTTGGTATGGGTCTTCTCAAACCCCATTGAATATAATCGAAGTTGTTTGCCCGCCGATCTTTCTGGTTGAACAGATTGTATGTTTCGACGAACAACGTGGCGTCGAAGCGGTCCCTCAGGCCGTAGAACGTCTTTTGGGCATTCAAATCGACCCAGGTGCGAAGTGGCTCATTTCGTTCCTCCACGCCACCTTCTGGAAGCGAGTATTCAAACCGGCTGCCGGTCTGCATGCGATAAATCATGTTGGCCTGAATATTCCCGAACAAACCCGCTTCGCCAACCATTGGACCCCAATCGCTCGGCGTTCGATAGAGAAACGCTACGCTCCCAAATGCCGTTCTGTCCCTGCCTCGTATGCCGCCAATATTCAACTCGGAAAGAATGGGAGTGATAGCCCAGATGCCGGGTTCCTTTTCAATAGCTGCCAGAAAATGTTCATTCGGTCCTGCCGCCCCCTTGCTGGGACCACCACCTGCCTGGATGTCGCGAAGGAGTTGATTCGCCTTGGATCCGATTTCTCGGAGCTCATCCTGGGTCAGTGGAATCGGAACCTCCTGCCCGTTTCGAATCTCATAGCCAAGCCAGTAATTTCCAGCGGCGACCCACGTTGAATCCGGGAAGAACCGGTCTCCTGCTCCCCCTGCACGCCCTCCCGATAGCCACTGCGCGTTAAAGGAAGTCTGAAACGCGAAGTTATTGCTGAATCGCTTCTGGAAACCCAGTTCAATTCCCTTAATATCCTCATATCTAATACTCAGGTTGACACGGATCTGCTCAGTCCTCCCCGTGCCGGGGTCCTGCCAGATCGTCGTCTCGCCGCCCGTTGTACCAGTAGATAACTGATTATCTACCGTTTTGTAGTAGGCGGTTAGCGATAAAGTATAGTCCGAAACCACGTTCCAGTCGGTTCCCACCTCAAAACTGGTGGTTTTCTCGGGCGGTGTCGCCATGTTTCCAACGCCGATCTGGTTTTCCTTTCCGAGATCATTGAACCTCTCCTCGGGATCGATCTGTCCGTTGCCGTTGATGTCGATGTCGGGAAAGCTCCCCACCCAGACCTGCCGATTCATCGTCCAGAGATTCGGAAATTTGTAAAATCTCCCATAGAAAAACCGGATGGTGCTTGCAGCGGTGATGGGATGTGAAACACCCAATCGAGGGCTGAACGCGATTTTGGCATCGGCGTCTGCCCGTGGTGCGTTCCGAAAATGTCGGAGTTTGTTGTACATAGGTGATGTTTCAAAAGATGGAACTGCGGAGCCTTTTTCTCCATTGTGGAATCCATCCAGGCGAACGCCTGCATTGACGATCATGCCGCTGAATTCCATCTTATCTTGCAAATAGAGTCCCCACTGAAAAGGGTTGATTCCCCGCTGAAAGTTTCCATCTGAAGCCCCATCTTTTGAGTAAAAGGCAACGACGCGGCGGGATTCATTTTCTCCAATCTCCCCAAATGCCCAGGCGTCGGAATAGGTGAAGTCAACCCCGGTCTTGACCAGATGTCCCCTCGTGATCTGGCTGGAAATATCGAACTTGACGTTGTAACGCGCGCGCGCTGAAATTTCGTAGGCACGCACGTCGCGCGACAGGTTGAAGTACCCGGCCGCATCCCTGCGCAGGGGCTGGGTCGCTGCGGGAATATCGCTGGTATCCTGTTTGGAAAAAGAGCGCGATATTTTGGCTTCATAAAATGTCTTTGGACTCAGGGTATGGGTCAAAGAGACGTAGATCAAACTCTCACTATCCGTGAACCGTCCCGCAGAACTTCCTTCCGGTAGAAAGATGTTTCTCCCACCGTCTCCCAGACCTCGGATAGCACCGGCCGTAGCGCTTCTGCCCAAACTGGTGCCGTTGTTCCACCCTTTGCTCCAATGGTAGAATCCGCCGAGCTTGACCTTTACATTGTCTGACATATTGTAATTTAGCTTGACTGTATTGCGGGTATTTTCAGGAGTGTGCGAGGAAGAGGAAGGAAACGAACGGGAGGACCGATCAAAGCGCGTGCTGACGAATAGCCCGGCGTCAGGCGTAAGTGGTCCAGATAGATTCGCCTCTATGAAATGGCCTGCTGCACCGGTATAATCGATCCGCTGGTGAATAGTTTGTCCCGTTTCGGGATCTGTCTCATTTTCCCAGGCGGCATCTCCCCACTTCAAGTTATCTCTAAACTGAGGGGCGTCGTAAACGTCGTTGCCCCAGTGTTTTTTGCCCGAAGGATCAAACTTGTACTCCAATCGTCCCGAATAGTTTTCCCCTGCCTCCCGAGTGACCAGATTGATGATACCGGCCTGGGCATTGCCATATTCTGCCTCCCATCCTCCGGTCAATATGGTGAGTTCCTGGACAGCCGATGTGTTTTGAAACTGGAAACGGTCAAATGCACCCACGCCATCGGTGGTCACAATGGGGATTCCATCTATGTAATAGGTCACATCCGCGGCACCAGTTCCGCGAATCATGTCGTTTCCCTCCGGCAAAACGCCGGGCTGTAAAGCGAGGAGTTCAGAGACGCTTCTGATGATGGGGAGTGACTCGATATCCTCTGATCCCATGATGTATTTGCTGGTGGTTTTATCCGGTTCCACGGGTGGACGCTCGGCAATCACAATCAGTTCTGTGGCCTGTAGAGCTATTTCCTCCAGTGCAAAATCGACCGTCGTAGTCAGGTCAACGGCGACTTTTACATCGGTTTGAGAGATCGTTCCATAGCCCACCAGAGATGCAGTCAGTGTGTGCAATCCGGGTGGTACAGTAAGAATAAAATAGATTCCTTCGGCGTCTGTGGTAGCCCCCAAACGCATCCCTTTAACAACCACATTGGCTCCGGGAAGCGGTTGTCCCTGCGCATCTCTGACAGTACCGGAAATCTTTCCCGTAGTGGCGGCGAATGTCAAATCAGCGCCAAACAGAACCAGACTCAACGCCATGCACCACAGGAGAATTCGTTTTGATTCTCGCATATTGTGTTCCCCCTAAAAGTAGGTCTTCACGCGAATGCCCAGGTCCAGCGCATGAAAGGGAAAAACCTGCTTCAATCCCCACGCCTCCATGGGGCGTAACTGACCTATGATAATGTGGTATCGACCACGCAAATCAAGGGCGAATCGATCGGATGTATAGAAAGCAACGCCCAGACCGAAATTGATACCGACAGTTGTTCGGACATCCCCGTCGGATTCCAGAACAATGCTGGTGTTCAACGAGTTACCCGTTTGTCCTGGAAAGATCAGCCCTGTTTCAGTAGTACGATAGTGATACATACCGCTCCCGAATGTGAAATAAGGCCGAGCCTTTTGGTCGTTGAGTTGCTTGCTAAAAAAGAAGACGCCGTTGACCAGGAAGCTGTGAAAACGCATCCTGGATTGCGCGTTGGGGCTTTTGTAAGACTGAAGATCTGTGGTACCGGTCGGTGCCCACATAAACTCGGCATCCTCCAGACTCCCACCGTCAAACCGGGCGTGGTGATATTCGTACTCCACCTCTATCCGCGCATGGCGATGATACACAATATTGACCCCGAATTGCGGGGCCTGTGTAAACCAGGTTCGGAGTCCCAGTACAGGCAGGTTCACGCTAATATTCCCCGCGATGCCCACTCGGGGAGTAAATTCCTGGGCGAATGAGATTCCTCCCAGGATCAGCACGAGAACTCCGCCAAACAAAATACTTCGAAATCGAATCATAAACGCCTCCTCTCGACTGTGGTGTAATTAGGATAAATCAGCATCCATCGCGACTATTGTAGCTGTGTTAAACGCGATATCACCTCCTTCGTCTATGTTTACTTAAAAGGTGTCTGCTTTCTAACGCGGTAGCCTGTAGCAAAAACTGGTAGAGGGTATCGTATTCGCCGGGACCGATGACACAGTAGAAGGCCCCAGTTCCCCTGACCTCTATTTCCCGCTGAATAGAATGTTTATAGGCGCCCAGGATGATGATTATATCTGGCACTGTGGATTTGATATTTCTGATTAGATCCACTGCCTGCATATCCTGGAGACGATCGTCTATCACGGCAATTTCCACAGGAGTACTCATAATCATATCCAGACATGCCTGCCCGGAACGCACTTGAGTCTGTTCCACAGGTTCGCCAGACAGAAGATTTTTCACGTCCCAGGCCAGCTGGGGATCTTCGGAGACAATCAAGATGCGTCTGTCCAACGTATATCCCTCGCGATAATCGGGACAGAAATTGAGGCAGTGGATTTGTCAGGGATTGAGTGTAATTTTAAGGTAGCTGAATCAATTCATCAAAAAATCATTTTATCTTATTTAACCTATAAGCAAAAAAAGTGCCAGACAACGAAAAAAATGAAAATCAGATTGTCTGGCACAATTAGACTATTATTTTATATATATTTATGTGAATGAAATTGAATGGAGAATTCCTGCAGGGCCCGGGAATTCCAGTTTGGCGAGAAGCATCTGGTACGTTCCCTCAGGATACAGTTGTTTCGAAAGGAAGCACTGAAGGATTAAAACCCGGATTCATGATGAAGGGTTGCGCTTTCCAACATTTTATAAACCTTTTTCCGAGAGATACCGAGAAGTCGAGCAGCCTGGGTTTTGTTTCCATCGGCTTTTTGGAGTGCTTCCTGGAGTAAAGCCTGCTCTACATCGTAGAGTTTACCCCGTGTGTCTGTGTGTCCATCCGTCTGCCAGTGTATTCCCAGTTGGTCTGGCAGGTGGTGTTTTTGAATTGTGCCGAAGTTCGCCGCAGTAAGAGCACCCTGAATGACAAAGCGCAGTTCCAGTAGATTGCCCGGCCAGGGATAGGCCATCAGAGATGCCAGTGCATCGTCGTGAATTCGAGGAGCCGGATGTTGTTGCCGAGTGGCGAATAATTTGACAAAATAATCTGCGAATTCTGGAATTTTCTCTTTTTGTTCCCGCAAAGTCGGAATGTGAATGACAAACCCACTCAATCGGGTATAGAATCCGACAGACAGGCTTTTCTCTTTCATGGCCCGATGCAGATCTTGCGACGTATAGGCAATGACGCAAAGATTTTTTGGAAGATCCCTGGAAAACCCGGTCGGACGCATCCTGTCTCCTTCGAACAAGCTAAGCAGCAGCATCTGAATCCGGTACGGTATGGCCGTAACTTCGTTGAGATAGAGCGTGCCGCTTTCGGCCTGGTGTATATATCCTTCAAAATGTCCTTGTGTATCTTCAAAAATAGAATTTCCGAACAGCTCTTTTTCAAAAAGTTCGGGTGGAATCGTATCGCAGTTGACGATGACGAAAGGCCCTTTTGCATAGAAGCTCTGACGGTGGATTTCCCGTCCAACCATCAGGGATCCGGTCCCTTCTTCTCCCTGGATCAACACGCCTGTCGGACTTTTTGCTGCACTTTGAATTTTCCGTCTCAAGGAGGTTGACATCACTTTGGACGGCAGATAAAATTCGTCCGGGTCCAAGGACATGCTAATTTGTCCTGTGGATCGCACAAGAGATTGGATATCCTCTTCGAGTTTCACCCCCAGCCGGGTAATCCACTTCCCTTTGGAAAACAAATATGCATTTTCAATGACGTTTTCAAGCTGACGCACATTGCCAGGCCAGGAATAGTTGGTGAGGTTTTGCATTATATCTGGGTGAACGCCCAGGATGTTGCGTTTAAGGCGTCGATTGAGCTTCTGGATGAAAGTGGCGACCAGGTCCGGAATATCTTCTAAATGTTCCCGTAGGGGTGGGATATAGATGGTGACTGCCCCGAGCCGGTAATAGAGATCTTCCCGGAAGCTCCTGTTCCAGAGCACCTGCTCCAGGTCGCGGTTGGTGGCTGCAATGACCTGGACGTCCAGGGGAATTTCTTCCGTGCTTCCGAGGGGTCGAATGCGCTTCTCTTGAAGAACGCGCAGAAGTTTGACCTGGGTCTCGAGCGGGATTTCGGTAATCTCATCCAGAAAGATGGTCCCTGTATTAGCAGATCTGAAAAGGCCCGCGGTTTCGTTTACGGCGCCGGTAAAAGAACCTTTTTTGTGTCCGAACAGTTCGCTTTCAAAGAGTTCTTTGGGAATAGCGCCGCAATTCACGGGCACAAATGGATTCGGGGCGCGACCACTTTTGTGGTGGATGTACTGAGCGACCAGGTCTTTTCCGGTGCCGCTCTCTCCCGCAATTAGCACGCTTCCCGCCCCTTTAGCAGCCGTTTGCATCTGGCGATAGACTTCCTGAATTTGCGGGCTTTTACCTATTACAAAGTTGTATTCGATTTCAGGATTAATCGCATTCATTAGTACCTTTCCTTATTTATTCTTATAGATATACTAATTTATTATGAATGCGATGATGGTGCAAGTTATAATCCGAGACATTTCCCAAACTTCACCCTGTCGAATCCGATCCTTCTAAAGGTGTCCGGCTGTCAGGCGATTCGCGTTCTATGACATCCCAACGACCCCGGAGCCAGCGCGCGCTCAACCGACACACCGCTCGGCTTCCCACCGCTGGGGTTCCAGCCCGACGGCGCGCGCTTCCTCGCAGATCATCGACCAGGTCGTATCATCTACCTCGATCCCCTTCATCTTCCGCTGCATCGCGCTGCGGAACTCCGGCTCTCCGGGCAGCAGGATTTCCTCAAATCCAGGGGCCACGCGGCTCGACTTCACGTGCTGGATCAATGCTTCTACCTCGTCGTAGTAGGCCTCCCGGTCAGTAAAGTGCGCAATGTCGTACACCGTCAAAAACACGCCGTTGCTGATCATCTGGCGCTCGCCGGCAGCGCATCCCTGCCCGCTGAGAGTGCCTCCCAAAAGCTCCACCACCAGGCTCAACGCAAAGCCTTTGTGGGCAACCACGCCGCCCATAGGGAGAATTGCGCCCGGCGGATCGGCCGAAAAATCTCCCGGATCCACGGTCGGATTCCCCTCCGAATCGATCAGCCAACCCTCGGGGACCTGGTGCCCGCTGTTGATCGCCACCCGCACCTTCCCTTCTGCCACCACCGAAGTCGTCATGTCCACCAGAATCGGCTCTGCCTCTCGTCGGGGGGCAGCAAATGCGATCGGATTGGTGCTCAGGCGTCCGTCGATTCCCCCAAAAGGGGCGATCTGATAACCCAGGTGCCCGGCATTCACAAAGATCAGACCAATCAATCCTTCCCGGGCGACCATGAGCGGATACGCACCAGCCCGGCCTATATGGCTGGTATTCCGCAGCGCGACGCAACCGACGCCGTGTATCCGGGCCTTCTCACTGGCCAGCTTTGCTGCAAAGGTCGCGCCCACCTGTCCCATCGCCCCCTTCGCATCCACAACAGCCAGGCAGGGATACTCCTCAACGACCTCCGGAACCGCCCGGGGCTGGAACCGCCCTTCCCGGACCGCCCGGGCATACTCGTAGAACCGGATGGCGCCGTGAGAGTCGTGACCGAAGAGATTCGACTCGACAAGGTGGTCCACGACGGTCCTCGTGTCCTCGGGCGTACACCCGGCAGCTTCGAAAAGCTCGTAACCAATCCGGCGCAAAGCCTTCGCTTGAAATTTAGGCACGGCAAGCCCTTTCATCTGTCGGTATAGTGCTTCAGTCGTATTCGCCAGTTTCTTCGATATCCTCGCCCCAATTAAGCCCGTTTCGGAACAGAGATCAAGGGACTGGTCGTTTACTGCGGAACAATATCCAATACATAATAGCTGCAGAGGCGATGTAGGCAACTGTGCCTGCCCAGACATTGACCTCTTTTATGGTAAAGATGGCATTGGTAGATAGCGCGGAGCCTTCGTAATTGACGAGGACCGCTGCAAACATGTTATTCGCGGCATGAATGCCAATAGCGAGTTCTGCACCATTGTCCTTGAGCGTGACGAGGGCGAGAAATGCACCGACGACAAAGTAGGAAATCAACATGGGTGCTACGCCATACGCCGCGATCTCGGGATTCATCAAATGGAACAGGGCAAAAGGCAAGGCATTGAGAATAACGAGGACAATGGGATGCCGCGTGAAGTGACCGAGAATTTGCAGGAAGTAACTGCGCGTGAGCAATTCTTCGGTAGTGGTCTGGAAAGGCGTGAGGAGCAGGACGAGAATGGCGAATTTGTAAAAGCGTTCGGGATCCAGGGTATAAGAGTAGTTATCGGGAAAGAGCAGAGCGTCAATACCTGCGAAAACAATACCCAGACCCATCTGCAAACCGAAGCCCTGAAATATGCGCCCCCATCGGATGCGGTCACGTGGCGTAATAAGCGTGCGTAAAGAGCGTTTGTGTGCGTTGCGAATGCCAATCCACATGCCGATCAGCACCGTGATAAAGAGCAAGTTGAGGGCAATAAAATCCAGAAAAGGATTTGTGCCATCCATGGGAGAACCTTCGGGTTCAGAGCCATAAACACCGAACAGAACCACGCCACTGCCAAAAGTCCAGGTGGCAATAATGATTAGCAGCGTCAAAATATATCTGGTCCAGCGCACTTCACCCAGGTTGGCGAGATCGAGAAACGCCTTGCCCATTTTATCGGTTTGTTCTGTTATTTCGTTCATATCACCAATCCGCAACACTGCCATCGTTTTCGTAAAAATATTCCCCACCGAGTTCTTCTTCGTAAACCCCGATATTTTGTTCGGCTTCTTTGGGGATAAGGTCAAAGCCCAGACCGGGCCTGGTGGGCAAATCAATATGTCCATCTCTGACAACCCAGGGGTCTTGCAGGAGATCCTCACCCAAACCCGCATCGACTTGCTCTTGAATGAGGAAATTGGGCACCGCAGCATCAACCTGCATACAGGCAGAGAACGCAACTGGCCCAATAGCACAGTGCGGCATAATATGTATGTAATACACTTCAGCCATGTTCGCAATGCGTTTGAGTTCGGAAATACCGCCTGCATGCGATCCGTCGGGCTGGATATAGGCAACGGCATTTTTTTCAAAAACAGTGCGAAACTCCCAGCGCGAAAGCAGGCGTTCACCCGTAGCAATGGGAAAAGGCACATGGTCGGAAACGTGTTTGAGCGCATCGACATTTTCCTGCGGCACGGGTTCCTCGACAAACATGGGCCGCATGCCTTTGATCTCGTGGCAAATTTCCACGGCAAGCGCAGGCGTCATCTTGCCGTGAAAATCAAAACAGAGTTCGCAGTCATCGCCAACCCACTCGCGCATAGTATAGGCACATTTGACAAAGCGGTCGATCACCTCAGGAGGTTCATGGGCACGCCACTTGCCGCCTGGTCCCGATTTAAAAGCTTTGTACCCCCCTTTTTCTTGTAGCATTTCGAGACGCTCACGCGCAGCATCCAACCCGCGTTCTGAACTATCGCGAATCCCCCAATGGGCATAAACGCGAATGCGATCGCGCACCGGTCCGCCGAGAAGCTGATAGGTCGGCACATTGAAGTATTTACCTGCAATATCCCAAAGCGCCTGATCAATACCCGAAAGAGCCGTCATAAGTACATTGCCTCCGCGATAAAAAGCAGAGCGATAAATATGTTGCCAGTGGTGCTCAATGCGCAGGGGATCTTTCCCAATAAGATAATCAGCGAGTTCTTCTACGGCAGCCCACGTGCTCCTGGGTTTGCCTTCAAGGGTAGTCTCTCCCCAACCGACAATACCGGTATCGGTCGTAATTTTGATCAGGCGCATTCTCCGGCGGGGAAAGAATTGTTCGATTTTAGCGATTTTCATAACATTTCTCCGGGACTGAAGAACCGAAAAGAAAAAAGGTCTGCTTCAATTAGCTCAAATTGCAAGCGAATAGGTTGGTTCGGGGCGACATTGATAGCATTGACATTTTCCCAGCGAACAGTGCGCGCGATTTCATCGCCGAAAATATGGGGACAATCGTCGAGCGCGAATTTTGGAAGGGGATCGCCCGCTTCATCGAGCAATGCGATGCGAATCGATCCGGCAACACTCGTAGAATAATTGATTTCCAACTGGGTACCGGTAAAAGTAAACGGTCTGGTCGTAAGAATACCCGTTCTGGCATCAGCGCGAACAGAAACAAACCCATCTTCGCGCAGAGTAAAACGCCGAATGTGTGCATTGGGCGTGCGATAATTTTGCACAGAATAAAGCGAGAGTTCGCCGGGCGCTGTAGAAACGACACGCGGTCCGATAAAAATAGAGCGCTCGTGCCAGTTGTTTTGATCCAGACCGGGACGCATAAACGCATCGGCATACGGCTGGGTAAAATTCAGTCCATCTCTGCTGGCGAGAAAGAGGACATCGGAAAGACCTTCGTGATCCCACTCGAGCAGGGATTTGCGCGTTTGAATAAAGCGTTTGGGAAAGGCAAAATAATAGGGCGCACATGCGTAGGGATGAACGGCATTTGTATAAAGTTGATAATCAAAGCGCGTTTTGCCGTCAATGCGGATATATTGCCATGCATCCCAATGTATAAAATCCCGCGACGTCGTCATTCGAATGGCGCGCATACGCGGCTCATTGCCATCGGGAAACCAGCCACGCGCGTACAGGACATAACACCCCTGACGCGCATCCCAAAAAGCACTAACCGGACTGTCAAAATTGGGATCGTCTTCAGAGGCAACGATGAGCGGCCCGTCTCCTGCGTTTTGCCAGTGAATGCCATCGGGAGAGACGAGACCGTAGATACGAGCGGGTTTGCCACCGCTCCAGCGTCCCGCTGCTTTGTACCGCTCGGATTCTGGCACGCCGGGGCGCTCATCCACAAAAACCGCGATATTTTTGGTATTGGGATTGTCAACGCAGATATTGTTATCGGTTGAACCATTAAAATTGAACAACCCGAGATTGGGCCGCTGCCAACAAATGCCGTCTTCGCTCTCGGCATAAGCAGTGAACGTATGGTTAAAACTACCTGTGTCTTGCTGTTCATCTTGAGATCGGTACCACATCCTGTATTTATCGCCATCTTTGATAACAACGGGACACCAACTCGTCTCACCTTCCCAGGGGCGATTGAGAGAGAGACACGTTTCGCGTGGGATGGGCGCGTGCTGGTGAATATGCACATTTTCAAGGCTGTCGATGAAATGGTTATCGACAAAAAGTTGGCGGTGGTTGGATGCAATAAGTGGCTCTGGCAAATTCATCGCTGTGCTCCTCCATTCTCTACATTCGCGTTGGAATGGTCCATAATAGCCGTTTCATTTTATCAAAGCAAGGAGAACCCATGACCGCTTATCTCGGATTAAGTTATTATTGATTGACAAATGTTTTATATTCTAAAAAACACAACCACCAATTCAAGGAGACAGAATGGACAGGGAAATCGTAGAAAAAAAGGTAGAAGCACTGGAAAAAAGAGTGCGCTGGCAAATGCGGGCGATTATTGGATTGATCATTGTATTCCTTTTCAACACATCGCCCGCTTTTACGTCAAAGTGGTTTCACCGGCTACTCCCACCAAAATTGACCTCCGTAAATGTGGAAAGTTATAGCAATATTGCGTCGCATAGGGAAGAAATTCTGACGCAACGAATACAGGCACCAGGGCTTGGTCCAGGTAGAGATAAGACAGAATTTATCAATAATATTCTATCGCACCAGAATGAGACACCGAGATTGGGCAAACAAGTACAAGCGGGAGAACTACAGGTTGTGTCCGATACATTGAGGGTAAGCACACTGCAGGTAAACACACTACAGATTGTAAATGCATCTGGGAATGTCGTCGCCGTAACCGGATCGGATACTGCTGGAGACGGTGTTTTGGTCGTAGGAAACGCGGCTGGTACAGCAGTTGCAGCTATATCCGTTGACCAAGCTGGCAATGGAGATGTTAGTATCATAGAAAATAATGCCTCTGTTGCGGGGATGGGTGCAGATCAAGCTGGCAATGGCTTTATAGCCTCATCAAATACCTCTGGTTCGAGCTTTGTCGCTCTTCGTTCCGATCAAGCTGGAAATGCGGGAGTAATCGTGAGCACTGCATCCGAATCGAGCGTGGGTGCGGTAATTTTGGGCATAGATGAAACGGGGAGTGGACGGGTGAGTAGCATCAATGCTTCGGGTTCGTTCGCGCTTCTCGGAACCGATGGTGCGGGAAATGCGGGATTGGTCATAGATAGTGGCTCCGAATCGAACGCAGGTGCGGTGATTCTAAGTGTAGATAATGCTGGCAATGGCTCGGCCAGTGCTGTCAGTGCCTCGGGTTCAATAGTTGGTTTGGGAGTTGACGCGGCTGGCGATGCAGCCGTATTGGTGACAAACAAAGAGGGCGTTTTGACTTCTATATTGGGTGTCGATGAAAGTGGGCACGGTGTAATGGGCGTTCTCAACGCCTCTGGACGGCCCATTGCGGCTATGGCAGCCGATGGAGCGGGCAACGGTGTATTGGGAATTGAAGACGGCAGATTCCGCGCTCATGTAGATACTTTGGGCAACGGAGTCGCAGAGACCCGGGGACAAAACGAGATCCTTCGGTGGTCCTCTGAAATGGCACCGGCTGGAGGAGGCGGTGGCACGCCAAGCGGTTTAATCGGTGATCTGGATCAGGATGGCGACGTAGATTTTAACGACTTTTTGATATTTACCTCAAATTTTGGCAAGACAAGTGGGTAGCAAGCGGAGAGAGGTACTGCGAACCCACTTGACGCACAAGTAGATTCGCGTATCTTGGTCGCTGATTCTAAATTTCCAACAAGTGGATCATAGACCTTGAACACACAAACCGAAAACATCGGCCAGGGCACGCTCTCTGATCGAGACGTGTTCACAGAAGGTCCCAAATACAATAAACCGCCCAGGAAGACGCGGATCAAATGGTACCGCTGTCGTGTCTCCCGCGAGACATTGCGCGAACTCAACAAGCGAAGTGATTTCCTCGGCTTTGCTCAGACACTCGGTTTCCTGGGCGTGCTAACTGTTGCTGCGGGAGCGGCCATTTACTCATCGCGCCACTGGCCCTGGTATATCACTGCACTACTGGTCTTCATCAACGGGCACTTCTGGCATTTTCTGGTCAACGGCTTTCACGAACTGGTACACGACTCGGTCTTCAAGACCCGATGGCTCAATCGCTTCTTCCTCCGCATTTTGTCCTTCCTCGGCTGGCACAACCACCATCTATTCTGGGCCAGCCATACCGAGCACCACAAATACACCTTGCATCCCCCAGACGACCAGGAAGTCGTACTCCCTCAAAAAATCGACCTCAAAGGCCTGTGGAAGCGAGCCATTGTAAACCACAAATACCCCTACACATTGCTCAAAGAGAGGTTTCGGAACTTTACCGGCTATATCAACAGGAAAAATTCCTGGATTGGAATGCTCTTTCCCGAAAGTGATCCAGAGCGGTGTCGCGCCTACACCAGGTGGGAGCGCACCTTGCTCATCGGCCACCTCTCGATCGCGGGTATATCTCTGGCGTATGGGTACTGGATTGTTCCGCTGGTCATCACATTTCCGAAAATGTTCGGATCGTGGTTGCAATCCCTCTGCAACTCCGCACAGCACGTTGGGCTGCAAGACGAAGTACCGGATTTTCGCCTCTGCTGCCGCACGATTTACCTCAATCCCCTGCTCCAATTTCTCTACTGGCATATGAACTACCACACCGAACACCACATGTACGCTGCGGTTCCATGCTACAAACTCGGTCGGCTACACAGGCTGATCAAACACGAGATGCCCTACTGCACCCGCGGCTTGCGCGAAACGTGGAAACAAATTGCTGAGATTTTGGACAGACAGGCGCATGACCCCAATTACCAGTACATTGCCGAACTGCCCACAGGCGATAATCGGCGCAATATAGAACAACATACAGCGGACACTCGCGATTAAAATGCGTGTTTTATATGCAAAACAAAGTAGATAATAATGTACAGTTTATATGAGCAAAACTTATTGCTTGACTCGCATGTGGATTCGTGTATATTAAGCCCTTCGTAGGTTCGACCTGATCTCATTTTGTCTCATCTCACTTCACAGGATTCATAAATGGCGCAGCTTTTTCCGCGTGGCAGTAACGCGTATGCCAGAATCAGTATTGTCGTGGTTCTGGTTGTTGTTGGAACGGGCCTCACCATTCTGCTCAACACCAACCGATTACACTACACATCCGATGTCCTGGTCGCAAAAAAACAGCCGGTTCCCTTCAGTCACAAACACCACGTGGCCGGCGTGGGCCTCGACTGTCGCTATTGTCACACTTCTGTAGAAGAATCTTCCTTCGCCAATATCCCCCCTGTTGAAACCTGCATGACCTGCCATTCTCAAATTTGGACAGAAAGCCCCCTTCTCGAACCCATCCGCGAAAGTTATCGCACGGGTAATCCCATAGAGTGGGTTCGCATTCACGATCTCCCCGATTTTGTCTATTTCAATCACAGCATTCACGTTCACAAAGGCATCGGATGTCAAACCTGTCACGGACAGGTCGATGAAATGCCACTAATGTGGAAAGTGAACACCCTCAACATGGAATGGTGTCTGGAATGTCACCGGGCACCCGAGAAATATGTGCGTCCCCGCGAAGAAGTTTTCAATATGGCCTGGAAACCAATGGATGAACGCGGACATGCGGTCTCTCAAGCCTTGCTGGGCGCACAACTGGTTCAAGACTACGATATTAACCCTTCCACGGATTGCTCGACATGTCATCGATGACACGCACAGCACATAAAGACGGTTTGGACCTCTCTGCGATTCGCGAACGCCTATCTAAGCGCGAGGGGCAGGATTATTGGCGCAGCCTGAATGAATTGGCCGATACGGAAGAATTTCGCGACTATTTGCACCGCGAATTTCCCGAAGGAGCTTCCGAATGGAGCGACAAAGTCGGTCGCCGCAAGTTTCTACAGGTAATGGGCGCGTCTCTGGCATTTGCCGGCTTGACATCGTGCACGCGCCAGCCGCCGGAAAAAATCGTCCCCTATATACGTGCGCCCGAGCAGATCATACCCGGTAAACCCCTGTTCTTTGCTTCGGCTCTCTCTCAAGGCGGATTCGCCCGGGGCGTACTGGTCGAAAGTCATGCGGGGCGTCCGACCAAAATAGAGGGCAATCCCGCACATCCCGCAAATCCTCGATCGGGAAATGCGACTTTTGGGCCCACAGATGCAATTACACAGGCTCAAATACTCGATCTCTACGACCCGGACCGCTCGCAGGTACCCATAGCAAATGGACGGGCGAGTACATGGACGAGATTTTCCGCTACCCTTGCCACCGAAGTGGCAAAACTCGATTTGGATCAGGGACAGGGATTGCGTCTATTGACAGAAACAGTGACCTCGCCAGTTTTGGTCAGCCAGATCCGCGCACTATTGGAAAAATATCCCAACGCAAGGTGGCATCAATTTGAGCCAGGCACGCGCGACAATGTGCGCGAAGGCGCCAGAATGGCTTTTGGCGAAGTCGTCGAAACGCAGTATCATTTTGAAAAAGCCAAACGCATCTTGTCTTTAGACGCCGATTTTATGGATAGCGGTGCGGCAAGTGTCCGACACGCTCGTCACGTTGCTCTGGGGCGCGAGGTCATCGACGGCCAAAAGGCCGATATGAATCGAATCTACGTCGTTGAATCCACCCCATCTAATACGGGGTCTTTTGCCGATCATCGCCTGCCATTGAAAGCCAGTCAGGTCGAGGGATTTGTCCGAGCAGTAGCTACTGCGCTGGGAATAAACGCAATGGGTGGCAATAGCGCTGGCCACGATACCTGGCTCAATGCACTGGTCAAAGACCTGGCGGCACATCGCGGCGCATCGCTGGTGATTGCCGGCGACCATCAACCGCCTGCTGTTCACGCACTCGCACACGCCATCAACGATGCGTTAGGCAACGTGGGTAACACCGTGACGTACACAGATCCAGTAGAAGCCGAGCCTACCAATCAATACGCTTCCCTCAAAGATTTAACCGTTGATATGTCAGAGGGCAGAGTTTCTCTGCTGGTGGTTCTGGGTGGCAATCCCGTTTACAATGCACCGGCAGACCTCAATTTTGCCGCTGCTTACCAGGAAGTGACAACGCGCATTCACCTGGGCCAATCTCAAAATGAAACCTCGCGATTGTCTCACTGGCATCTGCCCGAAGCACACGCATTAGAAGCCTGGGGCGATACACGCGCTTTTGACGGTACGGTTTCTATTGTCCAGCCATTGATTGAGCCGCTCTACGGTGGCAAGTCCGCCGCGGAACTGGTGGCTATGATGCTGGGGGATGGACGTGCAGGTTACGATCGGGTCAAAGAATATTGGCGTGAACAGTACAAAGGCACCGATTTTGAAACAGCCTGGCAGACATGGTTGCACGACGGATTGGTTCCCGATACGGCTTTGCCCGAGCGTTCTGTGAGCACGACCGAAAATTACGGCACGCCATCGCAGGCGAGTGAGGGACTCGAAGTGAACTTCCGCCTGGATCCCACAATTGGCGATGGGCGATATGCCAACAATGGCTGGCTGCAAGAATTGCCCAAACCCCATACGCGCCTCACCTGGGATAATGCGGCTTTGATCGCACCGGCAACTGCCGAGGCAATGGGGCTTCAAAATGGCGATGTGGTCGCATTGAGCGCGAATAATCGCTCGGTGGAAGCACCTATCTGGATAGCACCCGGGCATCCCGCAAATGCCGTTACCGTACATCTCGGCTTTGGACGCACCGCTGCCGGGCGCGTGGGTAATGGCGTTGGCTTTAATGCTTATGCACTTCAGACATCTGATTCACCGTGGATTGCATCGGGCGCGTCAATGACAAAAACGGGCCAGACGTATCCCCTGGCCTGCACGCAGGATCACCACAGCATGGAAGGCCGCGCGCTGGTGCGATCTGGCACAGTTGATGAATACGAAAAACACCCGCATTTTGTACACGAAATGGGACACGATCCCGGTCCCGATGCAAACTTTTTTGATGGGATTCACGACAACGATGGCATAGCCTGGGGCATGGCAATTGACCTGAATTCGTGCAATGGTTGCAATGCCTGCACAGTCGCCTGTCAGTCGGAAAATAATATCCCGGTAGTGGGCAAAGATGAGGTGCTCAACGGACGCGAAATGCACTGGATTCGCATCGACCGCTACTACAAGGGCGATCTGGACAACCCCGAACTTTACAACCAGCCCGTACCCTGTATGCAGTGCGAGAATGCACCCTGTGAACTCGTATGCCCCGTTGGCGCAACAGTACACAGTGCCGAGGGCTTGAACGATATGGCCTATAACCGCTGTGTGGGTACAAGGTATTGCTCAAATAACTGCCCCTATAAGGTGCGGCGCTTCAATTTCCTCCACTATGCCGATGAAGAAACACCGAGTTTCAAATTGCAGCGCAATCCCAATGTAACAGTTCGCGGTCGCGGCGTGATGGAAAAATGTACCTATTGTGTGCAGCGCATTAGTGCAGCGCGAATTGAGGCCAAGGTCGAAGATCGCGAATTGAAAGATGGGGATATTACAACCGCCTGTCAGGGTGCGTGCCCTGCAGATGCCATTGTATTTGGCGATATCAAAGACCCCAATAGCCGCGTGGCCAGGCTCAAAGCCCAACAGCGAAATTACGGCATTTTGACAGAATTAAATACCAAACCGCGCACCACGTATCTCGCGCGGTTGACCAATCCCAATCCGGAGATTTCACAGCATGGGTAGTCCTGCACCTATAAACGATCCGACGATGCCAGCGCCGGTACTCGGTCCGGGGCAGACCTATACAACGGTGACGCAAAGACTCAGTGCGCTCATCACCAATCGCACGCCTCTGGGATGGCTCGCAGCGTTGTTGATTGCAGGTGGTATTTTGCAGTTGTTGATGTTGTCTGCAACCTGGCTGCTGATCAAAGGGACTGGCATCTGGGGCTTAAATATTCCCGTTGGCTGGGGCTGGGCAATTATCAACTTTGTCTGGTGGATTGGTATTGGGCATGCAGGCACATTGATTTCAGCTATTTTGTTGCTCATGCGTCAGCAATGGCGCAATTCGATCAACCGATTTGCCGAAGCCATGACCATTTTTGCCGTCATGTGCGCCGGTATGTTTCCACTGTTGCACACGGGGCGTCCCTGGGTAGCGGCTTACTGGCTGTTGCCCTATCCCAATACAATGTCTGTGTGGCCGCAGTTCCGCAGTCCGCTAATATGGGATGTATTTGCCGTTGGCACCTACTTTACAGTATCTCTGATCTTCTGGTATCTGGGCTTGATTCCCGATTTTGCCACCCTGCGCGACAAAGCCAAACACAAAATATCACAGATCATCTACGGCGTATTGTCAATGGGATGGCGAGGATCCGCCAAGCACTGGTTCAACTATGAAATGGCCGCGCTTCTCTTAGCGGGTGTATCGACGCCGCTGGTGCTATCCGTACACTCCATCGTGAGTTTGGACTTTTCCGTAGGACTGATTCCCGGCTGGCATGCAACCATCTTTCCACCCTATTTTGTGGCGGGTGCTGTATATGCCGGTTTTGCAATGGTGCTGACGCTGGGACTGCCCATTCGCTACTTTTACGGATTGCACGATTATATCACCGACCGCCATCTGAACAATATGGGCAAGGTGATGCTCGCCACCGGACTCATCGTGGCTTATGGCTATGCGATGGAGCAGTTTTTTGCCTGGTATAGTGCCAGCCCCTATGAAGGCTATATGATGCAAAATCGCACGTTTGGCCCTTATTCCGGAACTTACTGGTCATTGATCTTGTGCAATGTGGCTATCCCCCAATTATTGTGGATTAAACGAGTGCGCCTGAGTCCGCTATGGCTATTCACTATTTCGATGTTCATCAATGTGGGAATGTGGCTCGAGCGATTTATCATTGTGGTGACAAGTCTCCACCGCGACTTTATGCCTTCATCCTGGGACATGTATCACTCGACGCCGTGGGACTGGGCATTGTACGCAGGCACAATTGGATTTTTCCTCTTTATGATGATCCTGTTTATTCGGGTGATGCCCGTCATCAACATTTTTGAAATCCGCCAGTTGGTGGCAAATAAAAGCGAACATGCAGAAACTGCTTCTGCCGATGATTAAACGGGTGTGATTATGGCTGAAAATCTATACGGCCTTTTGGCCGAATTTGATGGTCCCGACGAATTGCTCAAAGCTGCAAAAGGTGCATATGCAGAAGGGTATCGCAAGATGGATGCTTATTCTCCAATGCCGATACACGATTTGTCGGAATCAATGGGTTATGACAAGCACCGCGTGCCCATCATTGTGTTGATCTGCGCGATTCTCGGTGCCTGTTCCGGCTTTGGGCTTCAGTACTGGGTATCTGTAATCGACTATCCGCTCAACGTGGGTGGTCGCCCCCTTTTGAGCTGGCCCTCTTTTATTCCCGTGACATTTGAACTCGGCGTGCTATTTTCCGCTTTCGGTGCATTGATTGGCATGCTCATCCTCAATGGTTTGCCGCGTCCCTATCACCCGGTTTTCAATGTCTCCAATTTTGAACGCGCCTCTGGCGATGGGTTCTTTTTGTGTATCGAAGCCGAAGATCCCAAATTTGATATTTCCGAAACCCGTACATTTCTCGAAAGCCTGAAAGCAAAAAAGGTAGATGATGTCGAACCGTAAATTAGCTAATTGGGTAAAAATTGCCCATCCCGCGAGACTGGTGCTCGCACTCTTTATGGCAATGGGGTGTGAGGGCACGACAGATATTGAGCGTTTGCGGCAAGAAATGTACAACCAGTCGAGATTTGAACCGCTGGAAAAAAATACTTTTTTTGCGGATCAGAGGTCCTCTCGGCCATGGATAAAAGGTACGGTTGCACGCGGCCATTTGCGTACAGACGCGCATTTATACACCGGGATGGTAGATGGTAATCCGGCGGAAACTTTTCCTTTTCCCATTACGCGCGATGTAATTCTCCGCGGCAGAGAACGCTACAATATCTATTGTTCCCCCTGCCATGGGCAGGAAGGTGACGGACGCGGGATGGTGGTGCGCCGCGGCATGAAGCAACCCCCATCGTACCATATTGAGCGCTTGCAAAATGAGACACCGGGTTACTTTTTTGATGTCATGACCAATGGTTTTGGCGCAATGTATAGCTATGCATCGCGTATAAAACCGCGAGATCGATGGGCTATTATAGCCTATATTCAGGCGTTACAACTGAGCCAGAACGCCACGCTGGACGATGTCCCTGCCGATGCGCGTCAGCGGCTTGAAAACGAGTAGGATATTATGGCTACTGAAACCTTTAACCATCCGTTTGTAGATAAGGTGCAACAACGAGGCCTTCTGGCAGGTGCCTGCGGTATAGTGCTTTTATTTATTGGTGCCTTTGCCGATTCTCAGCAATTTTTCCAATCGTATCTCGTTGGATATATCTACTGGTTGGTCATTTCTCTGGGTTGCCTGGGGTTGTTGATGTTGCACCACCTGGTCAGTGGGCGGTGGGGATTTGTCATTCGGAGGTTATTGGAATCGGGCGCGCGCACACTGTGGCTCATGGCTGTCCTGTTTATTCCCATTGTGGTTCTGGGTATGCACCATTTGTACGAATGGACGCATGCAGATGTCGTGGCCAAAGATCCGATTTTGACCTTTAAGAAGCCGTATTTGAATGAGACTGGATTTTATATTCGCGCAGTCGTTTATTTTGCCCTGTGGTTGCTCTGGATGTTTTTGTTGACAAAATGGTCGCGCGAGCAAGATGAAACAGGTGAACCGGGCCTGAAAAGCCGGATGATTAACCTGAGCGGTCCCGGAATTCCCATGTTTATCTTAACCGTTACATTTGCGGCAACAGATTGGGTTATGTCTTTGGAACCGCACTGGTTTTCGACGATCTACGGATTAATTTTTGTGGTGGGAGGCGCGCTGGGCGCCATGGCACTGTGCATCTTGTGGGTGATCAAATTAAAGGATGTCGAGGTCTATCGGGAAGTTGATGCTTTTAAGTATTTGAGCGATCTGGGCACTCTGATGTTTGCATTTACATGTCTGTGGGCTTATGTGAGTTTTTCCCAGTTTTTGATTACGTGGTCTGGCAACCTGGCCGAAGAAGCCCCCTGGTACATTCGCCGATCACACGGCGGTTGGCAATATGTGGGAACTGCATTGATTATTTTTCACTTTTTCGTGCCATTCTTTTTGCTATTGCAGCGGGCGATCAAACGCCGCGCCGCGCTTATGACGGTTATCGCGATTTTTATGTTGATTATGCGCTATGTCGATCTTTATTATTTTATTACACCGGCTTTTGGACACGGCGGTTCTGACGGTATATGGTATGGTTTTTTGCTGGACGCGCTGGTCCTCGTCAGCATTGGCGGCTTGTGGTTGGGATTTTTTGCGATGCAGCTAAAAGGCGTGCCTCTGATACCATTGCACGATCCGCGCATGCCGGAAACCTTCGCCGGAGAAGGCCACTGATATGGCAGAAAAGCACAATGCCCATGAAAAGGGCTACGAAGACTATCATCTCAAAATTGGCCCAATTCTCGCTGCCACTGCGGGAATCATATTCATAGCCATTCTGTCTTTCATCGCTATGTGGGCCATGTTTCTCGGTCTGGAACAAGCCGTGATTTATATGACAGATGATCCGCCTCCGATGGCTGCACATCAAAAGCCCTATCAAGGACCGCTGATCCAGACTGTACCTTCTGCTGAACTGACGCAAGTGCGTGCCGAAACCAATCGCACGCTTACCGAATACGGTTGGGTAGATAGGGATGCCGGGATTGTGCATCTTCCAATTGAGCGAGCAATAGACCTGGTTCTCGAACGAGGGTTCCCGGTGAGAGAGTAAAACATGCGCGTCTTATTCGCTTGTATCACGCTGATGTGCTTCACCAGGGCCGCGTGGGCACAAGACCTCACGCCGAATCCCACAGTGCTGGATTCCGTTGGGATTGACCAGAAATTGGGCGCATCTGTGCCAGTAAATTTGAAGTTCCGCGCTGAATCGGGCACAGATGTTATGCTGGCGCGATATTTGGATCAGCATCCCGTTATTTTAGTGCCCGCATATTATGAATGCCCCATGTTGTGTACGCAGATTTTGAATGGTTTGTTGTCGGGATTGCGTCCTTTATCTCTCAATGCCGGACGAGATTTTGTGGTGGTGACATTTAGCATTGATCCCGACGAATATTCAGAATTGGCAGCGGCCAAAAAAGTGAATTACGTCGATGGATACGGTCGAGAAGGTGGAGAAAATGGATGGCATTTTCTCACTGGAGACCCGGCATCAATAGACGCATTGACAAGGGCCATTGGATATCGCTACATATACGATCCCGAAACAGACGAATACGTTCACGCCAGCGGGATTGCAATTTTGACGCCCAAAGGAAAGATCGCCCGGTATCTATTTGGGGTCGAATTTGCGCCGCGGGATTTGCAACTGGGGCTTTTGGAAGCCGCACAAGATCAGATCAGTTCTCCAATTGATGCGATTTTGCTATATTGTTTTCAATACAATCCATTGACTGGCAAATATACGCTGGCAATTTATCGTCTGGTTCGCATTGCCGGTGTAATCACTGTAATTTGTATTTTAACATTTATTTTTATTATGGTGCGCCGAGAGCGCTCGCCATTACAGGCGAATTAACGCCTCAAAAATAAAAGTCCATCAGACCTCTAACTTCTGAGTTGGCACATGCAGACTGATTTTCCTCTCTTTCCAGACCAAGCTTCGAGTTTTGCCTTTCACGTTGACGCGCTTTATTTTGGCATTTTAGCACTGTGCGTGTTTTTCGCGCTCTTAGTCGTCATTCTGGTGGTTATCTTTGCAATTAAGTATCAGCGCAGGTCGGACGACGAAGTGCCGCGACAAATTGCGGGGCACCTCGGCCTGGAGATATTTTGGACCGCCATTCCGGCTGTGCTCGCACTGGGTGTATTTGTGTGGGCAACCGTATTGTATTTCCATCTAATTACACCCCCGCCAAACGCCATGGAAATATATGTGGTGGGCAAACAGTGGATGTGGAAATTGCAACATCCAGAAGGCAAAAAGGAGATTAACGAATTACACGTACCCCTGGGTGAATCGGTGCGTCTGACCATGACAGCGGAAGATGTATTGCACAGTTTTTATATCCCCGCCTTTCGCGTCAAAAAGGATGTGGTGCCCGGGCGATATACCAATTTGTGGTTTAAAGCGACGCAGGTCGGTTCGTATCATCTGTTTTGCGCCGAATTTTGCGGCACCGAGCATTCGCGTATGATTGGTACAGTACACGTCCTGGAACCCCAAGATTACGAAGCCTGGTTAACTGGCGGGACTGCGAACGAGCCAATGGAAGTAGCCGGAGAAAGATTATTTGAACAATACGCCTGTCACACCTGCCACAAGATGGACGGGACAGGACGCGGTCCATCTCTGGCGGGTCTCTTTGGCAAAACAGTGGCTTTGGAAGGTGGCGGTACTGCATTGGTTGACGAAGCCTATATTCGAGAATCAATTCTGAACCCTTCCGCCAAGATCATGGCAGGATACAAACCCATTATGCCAACTTTCAAAGGTCAGATCAGCGAAGAAGGGATCATTCAGTTAATCGCCTATATCAAATCGCTGAAAGCCCCCGAACTCACGAGCATGGAGTGATGCGCCATGGCAATCACCGAGCAAGATGTTCAAGCGTCTGAAGATGCGCCGAGCGTCAATTATCTGAATAACGGTTATGGACTGAAGTCCTGGTTGTTGACCAGAGACCACAAGCGCATTGCCGTTTTGTACATTATTTCGATTTCCATCTTTTTCGCTCTGGGTGGGTTATTTGCCAGTCTGGTTCGCTTTGAACTGATGACCCCCGAAGGCGATTTGATGTCTTCGGATACTTATAACAAAGTTTTCTCAATGCACGGCATCATCATGGTCTTTTTCTTTTTGGTGCCATCTATCCCCGCAACCATTGGCAACTTTTTAGTCCCCATAATGGTCGGCGCAAAAGATCTGGCTTTTCCGCGCGTCAATCTCTTGAGCTGGTATGTTTATGTCGTTGCGGGAATTTTGGGAACAATTGCCGTAGTTGGAGGCGGCGTTGATACGGGTTGGACTTTTTATACGCCGTACAGCAGCACCTATTCAAATTCAAATGTGATTTTGGCCGCTATGGCCGCTTTCATGGCGGGTTTCTCGTCCATTCTGACGGGCCTCAACTTTGTGGTGACAATCCACACCATGCGCGCGCCGGGGATGACCTGGTTCCGCCTGCCGCTGTTTGTCTGGTCGCATTATGCCACCAGCTTGATCATGCTGTTGGGCACACCCGTTATCGCAATTACACTGGTACTGCTCATGCTCGAGCGAGGGTTTGGATTTGGATTTTTCGATCCGAACCTCGGTGGCGATCCCGTCTTATTCCAGCACTTGTTCTGGTTCTATTCGCATCCAGCCGTTTATATCATGATCTTGCCCTCAATGGGCGTGATGAGCGAAATGGTAGCCGCTGTTGCGCGCAAGCGCGTCTTTGGATATGAATTTGTCGCGTTCTCAAGTGTGGCCATCGCAATTTTGGGCTTCCTGGTGTGGGGCCACCACATGTTTGTGAGCAGCCAATCGACGTATGCCGGCATGGTGTTCTCCATCATCACATTTCTCGTAGCAGTGCCCTCTGCAATCAAAACATTCAACTGGACAGCGACCTTATACAAAGGGTCTATTGTATATGACACCCACATGTTCTACGTATATGGGTATCTGGGCTTATTTTTAGTTGGTGGTTTGACCGGACTATTTTTGTCGAGTATGGGCCTGGATATTCACCTGCACGACACGTATTTTGTGGTGGCGCACTTCCATTATATTATGGTTGGTGGCCAGGTGATGGGATATCTGGGCGGCATGCACTTCTGGTGGCCGAAAATTACGGGTAAAATGTTTCCCGATATTTGGGGACGCGTATCAGCCCTGCTGGTATTTCTCGGTTTTAATCTGACGTTTTTCCCGCAGTTCATTCTGGGGTATATGGGCATGCCGAGGCGTTATCACGTCTATCCCGACGAATTTCAGGTCTTGAATGTGGCATCGTCTATGGGTGCGTCAATTCTGGCTCTGGGATATCTGGTTCCCGGCGCGTATTTGACCTGGTCGCTCTTTAAGGGACCAAAAGCACCTGATAATCCCTGGGGAGCCAAGGGACTGGAGTGGGAAACGACCTCTCCACCGCCCACATTTAATTTTGAAGAAACGCCTGTCGTAACAGAAGAAGCCTATGAGTACGGACCAATAGAGGAGCACTAATGGCCGACCACGCATTACATCACGATCACCCGCACGGACTGGCCCACCAGTTCGAGGATATGCCGCAGCAGAAGGAATCCGCCGTCATTGGCATGTGGAGCTTTCTAATTACAGAAATTCTGTTTTTTGGAGGCTTTTTTGCGACGTATCTGATCTACCGATCCTATTATCCCGAGGCATTTTTTGAAGGCAGTAGCCACCTGGACATTCCTCTGGGAGCATTTAATACCATAGTGTTGATTGTCAGCAGCCTGACAATGGCGATGGCCGTACACAAGTCACACGAAGGGAATAAAAGAGGGATACTGGTCTATCTGACTCTGACCGGAATCTTAGGACTTACCTTTTTGGTGGTCAAATATTTTGAATACTCCGCAAAGATCGAGTACGGTTTGGTCCCCGGCCTGGTATGGCATCCGCACGGTGAAAACTCGCCCCAACTGGCTCTCTTCTATTCTCTGTATTTCGGAATGACGGGAATGCATGCCCTGCATATGATTATTGGTATTGGCCTGTTGATCTGGGTATTTGTTAAAACTGCACAGGGGACGTACACGGCTGAATACAACGCCCCTATTGAAATATTTGGTCTGTATTGGCACTTTGTCGATATTGTCTGGATTTTCCTATTTCCACTGCTCTATCTTCTCGGTTTACAGGGAGGACACTGATGGCTGATGATCACCACGGCCCAACTGTACGCATTTATCTGGCGGTATTTGCCTCCCTGATGTTTTTAACCGCGCTAACGGTTTGGGTGGCTTATCAAGAATTGGGCATGTTTAACGACGTGGTAGCACTGGGTATCGCCTGCACAAAAGCCACGATTGTGATTCTGTTTTTTATGCACGTCAAATACGCCAGCCGATTGACCTGGTTGCTCGCAGGTGCGGGTATCCTGTTCTTGCTGATCCTATTTGCCTTTGCAATGGCAGATTACGTCAGTCGCGGCTGGTTGGGTATGCCAGCGAGCCACTATTTGCAGTAACAAGATGAACCAAAAAAGAGAGCGGAGAAATCTACTGGGTTTCTCCGCTTTTTTTATACAAAGAAGGAACGACAAATAACATGCCCGATTTGGGATACACCGCAATGCAGCTTTGTGACGATCTAAAGACCCTTGGTGTCGGGGTTGGCGATATTCTCTTCGTCCACTCCTCATTCAAGAGCCTGGGTATGGTCCAGGGTGGTGCGGGAACAGTAATCGCCGCGCTTGAGAACGTACTGGGTGACGGTGGCTTACTCCTGATGCCATCATTCAATCTGATTGGTGATCGAGAGCAGAGGGCGGAGTCCTGGGACGTTGAAAAAACAGATTCCTCAGTCGGCTGGTTGACCGAGTATTTCAGATTGATGCCAGGGACACACAGATCCGACCACTACTCCCACTCCGTGGCAGCACGCGGACAAGGCGCCAAAAATTTCGTTGCTGGTCATTTATCAGGGGAAGGCCTGATATCTCCCTGGGACCGTTCCCCCTGGGGAAAGACGTATGGTACAAATTCCCCCATGATCCGTGCCTATGAACAGAACGGCAAAATCCTGATGCTCGGCGTTGACTACCAATCATCCACGTATATCCATGTCGTAGAAGTGATGTTCTGGAATGAGCGACTGAAAGAGGACCCCAATGCCGAACTCATCTGGCTCGACCGGATTCGACTCGGTGAAGTCTGGGATCAGTCAGGCAATTTGGAGACCGGCAAGGTTGGGGACGCCTCGTGCCGCCTGTTCCAAATTCGCGCGTATGTTGATCAGTTACTCGATATTGTCCGAAATGATCCCGATTCGTACGACCGCGTCAAACTGGGTCAAAGATCGACATAGGCTTGTTATTACAGCGGCGGTGTGTGCATGCGGTGGCCCTGGCCCAGAAAAAAGAAAATATCCAGAACAAAAGAAACCAGAACACCCAGCGTATAGCCCATGAGGACGCCAAAGATAAAGACACGGGATCGATTGAAAAGCTCAATACCGCCGACTTTGAGCACAATTATTTTCATCAGCCAGGCGATAAATACCGAAAAAAAGGACGCGCGGGTGGGATACTGGAGGGAAACAGTGAAGCCCACCGGGTGCAGAGGCCACCAGGGAAACCGCTGGTTCAGAAAAATCAGCAGCAGGGTCATCGCTGCTCCAAAGGTTCCGAAGCCCAGGTCCCACCATTGCCGTTCTGCATCTGGACGCCCTTTGATATCCGAAACAGTATAATTGAAAAAGGCCCGGTTGCCTCGCGTATAACTGTAGTCTCCAAAATTCTCAGCTCCCGGCCCGTAATAACCCAGAATAAGGGTGGTGATCACAAAGGCGAGAATTGAGAGGATTCCGCCAATGAGAATTGCGCCACCCAGTCGGCGCCTTTGAGGATCGGTGTGGTCGCCTGATCTGGCGGCATTGGCCGCACCTGGCATGGCAAATCCCTTTGCGTTGCCGTAAAGCGTACCCATCTGGTTCAGAGCCGCAATCGTCGTATCATCCATATTCCAGATACCGATCAATCCTTTGACGGGTCCGGTAGGTCCCGAACCCCGTAAAGACACCAACCCGCTTAGCGCCACAATCTTGGCCATCCCCAAATAGAGAATCAGAGAAAAAAACATAAATGCCGCGGCCACCCCCGGATTCATCTGGGTTTTACAAAGCCAAAAGAAAATGAAAAGACTGGCAAGGATAAAACCGAAAGTTGCTGTGCGATAGGAGAGCAATTCGGTCGAATCATCTATCTCGGGGTCTTTTCCAATTGCTTTGCGCCAGACATTGCGGATGTGCCCGCGTGCGATCCAGAGGCTCCACAGCACAAAAACCATCAGGCCGTAATTGTTCTGAGAGATCACCCCCGAACCATAGCCTCTTGGACCAAACCCGATACGGTTGGAAATGCCTGCCTGCAACATGCCCAAAATGTGGAAAAACCACATCGACAGGAGAATTTCCAGGGTAGTGAAATAGGCGAAACAAATGACGTAGAAATCGAACTGGAGAAAGAAAGGCATAAATCCACGTCCGATGGGGAGCAGTGTTCTAATATTGAGAAATGCGAATGTGGGAAGGCCTGGAAAGAAGTGGCCTGCTGTATTCCAAAAAAGCATGATTGCCGGAATTGCAAACCCGATCCAGAAAAGGGGCAGGCCAAAAAATTGGGGCAGATTTCGTCTGGGACCGGGATTCTCTACCAGCATCAGTGAAAGCTCGACAAAGGGAAATGCCAAACGCTCGCTTTCCGACCACTGTTTTCTCAAAATGACTGAGAGACAAAAACAGGCCAGCATGATCGCGATGAGCAGACTGAACCACCAGAAGAGCGGACCAACCCATATCTCCCAGGGCAAAGGCGTACCGGGAACCAGCCCGCGATAGAACATCCCAACGCCATCTCCGGCATTGCTGGGGAACAACCAGCGCTGCAGGTTGGGCAGTGTGTAGGTAGGCCATTCATTTTCCGGAGAAGCGTAGTAATCCGGAGCCGAAATAACGGCTACAAATCTCTGGGCCAGAGTGGGTACTGTTGTGCCGAGAAATCCAATAGCGAGCACGGCAGCCATATCCCGCCGCGTCAAAGCGAAGCGGGGAAACCGCCTTCGAACGAGAGGATTGTAGAGATAGCCCAGGAGCAGAAGCCCTACCAGCAAGGCAAAGGGCATTTGGCTGTGTGTGAACGAGGAAGAGTGGATCAAGTAACGGGAGACAGGGTCGAAGCCGTTGATGCAAAATGTGAGCACTACCCCCAGGCCAATAGCGCCCGGGCGCACCGACGACTCTCGCTCTCTCGCCGACAAATGGTGTGCTTGTAAAGGATTGCTCATCGTATAACGGGCCGGGCAGGTTCATTTGCACACAAGATATCTGTGCATAGGAATTCCATTCGAGTTATAAAAAATGGCCCCCAGCGAAAACTGAGGGCCTCTGTATTCGACAAGTTCAGCCTATTCCTGGTGAAGCGTAGGCGACCGTCTCGGCGCGGAAAATTGCTCTTCTGTAAGCGGGACGGCCTGCTTCTGATAGACCTGCACCCGATAGGAGCCATTGTCCGCCACAAACATCAGCCCATCTCCATTGACAGCCACTCCCCCCGGACGCCGAAAGTACTTTTGCGGCTCGAGGTCTGCCATATCCCTCAGGCGATTTGGACCAGCATTTGTCATCATATATTCAATTGCGACCGTTGACAGAGTTGCATCCCCCAGGAATTTCTGCACGTACCTCGACTCGGAATTGAACAATTGTACCCGGTCATTTCCCGAGTCCGAAACATAAATATCGCCATGCTCATCTACGGCCACACCGGTCGGCCTATTTAGCTCGCCATTTCCGCTACCCGACTTCCCAAACGCGAAAATAAACTCCCCATCACCAGTGAACTT
This sequence comes from Gemmatimonadota bacterium, assembly GCA_026706845.1. Lineage (NCBI taxonomy): Bacteria > Pseudomonadati > Gemmatimonadota > Gemmatimonadota bacterium. The sequence goes on along the minus strand of JAPOXY010000209.1, from coordinate 21,667 downwards.
CTGAATTCTATCATTCCGCCAATCTGCGACATAAACATCGCCCAGTTCATCCACGGTAAGCCCCCAGGGCATGTTAAACTCGCCCTCCCCATCACCAAACCCGCCCCACTTTGAGATAAATTCACCATCTTTGGTAAACTTCTGAACTCTGTGGTTCAGGCTGTCAGCAACATAGATATTCTCTTCTGCATCGAAGGCAATACCTGCCGGACCGTTCAGTTGCCCATCGCCGTCGCCGTGCTCCCCCCATTTCCCCAACTCTTTGCCATCTTTGTCAAAGGACAAAATACAATGCACGGCCTCGTCGGAGACATAGAGATTCTCCTCGCTATCGGCAATAATTGAAACCGCCCACGTAAGCCCACGGCCAACGGTACCCAGATCTTTGTCATCAATATGGTACTTCCTGATCGACGATGCATCTCTGTTCCGACACAATATGTAGAGACAGCCTTCCACGCCCAGGGCAATATCAATCGGAAAATTCGTCAGCCGCCTCATACCCAGAGTCTTGTAAAATGGAAACCCTGCCCGCAACAAGCCATAAGGTCTGCCCATGATTCACCTCCCTTTTCGATATCACACGGCCTCTTTGAAAGGCTGGATCTGTTCAAATGTCCCATCCACAATCGGAGTGGCATCCATTCCCATCCATTGCTCCAGGAGCGTTGCGTATATGCCGCGGAAGTCAATTGTATGTTCAAGGTCTTCGCCATTGGCCCATCGAGAGGGATCAAGAGAGGGATATTCTGCATATAGCCCGCCATTTACACCATCACCGATGATAAATGCACCACCGCCTGTGCCGTGGTCAGTGCCACTGGCATTATCCCTCATGCGTCGCCCAAACTCTGAGAAGACGAGCATGACAATCTCCTGGGAGGCATTGTGGTTTCGCAAATCCTGGAAAAAATCGCGGATTGCTTCCGAC
>JAPOXY010000209.1:0-20697 GCA_026706845.1 Gemmatimonadota bacterium | reverse complement strand
GGGATGTGACGGCATTTCATTTGCATGGTGGTCATAGCCCCCGTGCTGCGTGTAAAAGATCCTCGTACCAAGACCGGCAAGGTGAACGCGTGCGACATCTCTCAGTGCCTTCGCAATCGAATTGCTTCCGTACTCCACATCGGACTGATACATCGCCGGAGCCTTCTTCAACTCATCGGAACCTCTGATGACATCCAGACCCGTTTGCGAAAGATAATCCATCACCACGCCTGTACCAATCGCGGGTTCGTACATCGTCTTGAATATCTCAATAGCCTGCATTCGCTTTGGGTCTTCCACAATGCTGGTCATCAATCCGTAATTGTCCAGGTCGTCAACAGATGTCACGGGAACGCCAGAAACGGCCAGCGCTCGGGAAAGTCCTTTTCCGAAGTTAATGCCCGTCAGGACATTTTCCCCCTTCGGATCCAGATCTCGAACCACTCTGCCCAACCAGCCCTCAGTGCCGATATCTATGGGTTCGCAGGTATGCCAGACATCCATAGCCCTGAAATGCGATCGGCTCGAGTCGGGATATCCGATACCCTGCACAATCGCCACGTCACCCTGTTCAAACATCTCCTTCAGAGACACCGTATTGGGATGCCAGGCCAGAGTGTCATTCATAGGCAAAACCTCATCCTGGCGAAGCCCCACAATGGGTCGGCAATCGTGGTATATCCCGTTGGTATAAGGGATAATAGTATTCATGAAGTCATTGCCGCCCTTCAACTCAACAATGACGAGGATTGGGTCTCTATAAGCCATTTTATTCCTCCTTTCCGTGCGCTACGCAAATTGATACTCTCTCGAAGCGACAATGAGTTGCAGCATCTGTATCACGCGATCTGTGCTCTCCTCAGATCCGTTATCAGAGGATAGATCGAGATCGCCACCTGATTCCGCAAATTTGTTCAAAGATTCGCGGGTCGTATCACTAACGGTCATAGGACCTGCGAGATCCAGACATTTCTCCACGAACTCATCAGGAGCGAGCGCCCTCCCCTCGGCTTTGAGCCGATCGATGATTTCACGTATGCCCGGCCTGGACGCATTGCTTACCTCGCGAACGGCGAAGTTCACGCGCTCGGTCAACGTGCCGCCATCAATCCATTCCCTGCCGGTGTGCCAACCTTCCACAGTTGGCGGATCCAGTAATTTCTGTCCCATTAACGTGGTCGCACCCGAATATTTTCCCATACCCCGATCGGGACTCTGATAGGTACCGATCAGCTTCAGGATACCAGTAACGAGTTCGGTAGGACTTTTCACCTTTTTCCCTCGCGCTTCCTTGAAGAAGTCGGAGTTAAAAAGTGTTCTCAAGATGTGGCGCATATCGCCTTTCGACTCCATAAAAGCATTTGACAGAATTTCAATTGCTTCGGGATCCTGTGGCGGGGTCACATGCCAGGAGGGGACCTGCGGCTCGTCTGCGACAAAAAAGTTGTAGAGATGCCTGGATATGAACTTGGCACACGCGGGTTGTTCGACGATAATGTCGATAATATCGTCGCCATTGAAATTACCCGTATGTCCCAAAAACGTCTTTTCCCCATCATCGTGATCTTCTTCGAGGAAAACGAACTTCGCATCGTAATAGCCTTGCGGATACAGAGGCGGAGGCTGCGCGAATGTCCATCCCGTAAAGGCCCGGGCACAATTCTTAATATCGTCTTCTGTGTAATTGCCAACGCCCATCGAGAAGAGTTCCAACAGCTCCCTGCCGTAATTCTCATTAGGCTCGCCCTTGCGGTTTTCATTGTTATCCAGCCAGAAAATCATAGCCGGATCTTTGGATAGCTCGAGCAGGATTTCCCGCATATTTGAAAGACCCACACGACGGAAGGTATCGATCTGGCGGGCAGAGGCGAGGATATGCTGATTTTTTCCAAGCCCGGTAGCGAATACATGATGCCAGAAAAGAGCCATCTTTTCTTCGAGCGGGCGCTTGCTGCGGATCATTCGATACATCCATTTTTCCACATATCCCGCTTCAAAACTGCCAAAATAGCGGCTTAAAATATCCTCATCTATGGGATCGCAGCGCTCCGGCTCAACCAGGTCTTCCACGACGTTTTCGTAGCCCTTTTCGACATAGTCCTCCAGTTCTGTTCTCGTGGCCCCAAACCCGGCTCGACGTATCAGGTGGGCCATTAACGCAATATCGGTGTTCGACATTATTTCCCCCTTTGCTGAAATACCTCATTGGTTGCGCTTACTCTGTCCCTATCACCAGAATGACAAGACGATGTTTTTCAACAATTTATCTTAAATATTTCCCGAAAAAATAAATTTTATAATCTTTGCTAATAGTATAACTTCATCTTGTTCAAGAGACAACTCAAAATTGTCGAGGTCTGGATGCGAGCGCAGAGAAGACCACTGGATTTTTGCACTATTTTTGTGTATTGATAAGAAATGAAACGCACTGACATGTGCAACAATACTTTCAAGGAGGAAACATGCGCCGAAATAAACTGAGAGAATTGCTCGATGCCGATAAACCCACTTTGGGAACCCACGTACACAGCCCGTGGCCATCGGTATTTGAAATGGTGGGATATTCGGGACAGTTTGATTATATCGAATACGTATCGGAATACGCCCCTTATGATCTACACACAATGGATAATATCGGTCGGGCTATCGATCTATTCGACGATATGTCGGCAATGATCAAGGTCGAGGAAGACCCGCGTGGACATATTGCAAATCGCGCCATAGGTGCGGGTATTCAAAATGTTTTATTTGCCGATGTGCGTACAGTAGAAGATGTGGCAGCCTGTGTGGCAGCCGTGCGTCCCGACACGCCAGAAGATGGTGGGCATCACGGAGTAAATATGCGCCGGTACGTGCGGTTCGGTGTGGATACAGGGGGGGCTGAATTTATTCAGTCGTGTCGCGATTCCGTTGTCGCAATCATGATCGAAAAGAAAGAAGCGGTCGAAAATTTGGAAGCCCTGCTCTCCGTGCCGGGCTTAGATATGATACAATTCGGGCCAGGGGATTATTCTCTGAACACGGGCTATGCCAGAGAAAAAGTACAAGAAGCCGAAAAATACGTGATCGAAACATCGCTTAAAATGGGCATCGCGCCCCGGGCAGAACTCGGAGATGCCAGAGGCGCGAAGCGATATTTGGACATGGGCGTGAAACACTTTTGTGTGGGAACCGATGTGAGCATCTTAATGCAATGGTTCCGCGAAGAGGGCAAAGCGATGAGAGATGTGCTGGAAAATGCGTAGAGATAAGAAGAGGCTTCATTCCGCATCAACCAATTTCCCATCTTTGAATATCAGTTTCAAGTCGTCATAAGTGAGAACGGTTTTGGAGCCGAGGTCAACGCGCGTTTTGGGTTTGCCTTTCAGGGCGATCACTTCTTCAATAGACATATCCAGCTTGAGTGAAACAGTTTTCTCTGCACCTTCTAATTCTGCTTCGCTTGCTGCAAAGGCGACATTGAAAAGACGTTCAACTTCGGGAATCGTGTACTTATCTCTATTGACCTTGAGGCGAACGGCATGGCGAGCACCTGACAGTCTGTCGAGTTCAATATAGACCTCTTTCTCCCTTGCCTCAGCTTTTCGGATTTGAACTTTCGCGCCCCTTTGGATCACCCGCACGCTCCACCCTGCAAGCTCATCTCGTATAATGATATTCCGAACCTCTTCGGCAAAATCCTCTGCAGACTGAGACTGAGACTGGCGAAAACCGCCTATTGTGGCGCGGTATGAAACCTCGCCATTCTCCAGAACATTTGCCGCATCAATACCTCGAATCCCGTCATTCACCTCTACAAAATCAATCTTAATCCAGAACGTCTTGCCTTTAAGCGCTGCAACCTGACTTTTTACATCTGCCGGTTGCGCTTGCACAGTTTGAGCTGAAACAATAATCATCGACAAGAATACCACAAAAAAACGCATCACATCTCTCCAATCTGAGTAGTTCATATCACAACCAACCTGCTATGGTCCACAGCGGACTGAGACGCTGGAAAGGCGCATTCAGCAGACGCTTGCGATCTGTGATGGGATGACCACCGTACTGCCGAATATATTCGGCTTCAAAGTGCCGCTCGAGATCTGTCTGTTCCATCAGCGGAAGATCAACCCAGACACTTCCCCTATTCGCGCTTTCGCGAATCGCAATCCAGATCTCCAGATCCCTGCGGGCATTTGCGGGACTGTACTGCGGTTCTGATCCCTCTGTCACTGCCCTGTGAAGACTATTGAGAATCGCGGCTTTAGCCACATCGTCTGCATGGGACACCTTCTGGTGCTTGAATGGATTCTCCCAGACAATCGGTGGATCGGTATCCACGCGAACAGACGAGAGAATCTGCTCTCCATCAATCTCTTCGAACGTCTCCCGAATCGGGTAAGATGCGCGTTCACCACTTTCATAAAGCACCAGCTCATTACCCGAAAGATGTCCTTCCACCCCTTCGATATCCCAGAAATTGCCACGCGCACCGGCTGGCGACATTTCGTATAGACAAACCACGTCATCTTCGAACTCGATAACCGCACTCTCCCACCATCGGGTCGTTTCCTCTCCCCCGCCATAATTGCTATATGGCAACACCTCCACCGATTGTGCATAGCCCAGGGCACGGGTAGCAGCCTTGTCGAGAATCATTCTAACCCCGTTGATACCGTGATAGCTTCCAGACGTGTACCACAGACGCGCATGTGTCAGTTTTCCAAGCAGTCCCCTTCTGACGACCTTTTGCTTTAATTGTTCCTGAGGCCAGAGCCAGACATTTTCAGCGACCTCCCAAACGACCCTTCTATCCCGGCACGCTAGATCAATCGCATCACCAATCGCCAACGTGTGGGCATAGGGAATCTCCGTGATAATATGACAGCCGCGCTCAACAGCCGCCAAAGCCATGACCGCCTGTCCATCGGTGGGGACAAGAATAAAAACCACATCTGGTTTTTCTCCATCCAGCATCGCCTCAAAATCCGTATATCGCGCATCAATGCCAAAACGCTCGCCAACAACCTGTAACGACTGCTCGCTATGATCACAGATCGCGCACAAATCGTAGAGATCGGTCAGCTTGACCATCGTCGCGATATATCCGCGGGCGCGGGAACTTTCATAAGCACCGCAACCCACAACAGCCAATCGAAGTTTCTTCATAGCGTCTCCTGCCCTCCTCAAAACACGCGATCAGATCAATCCCACTCCAGAATGACGCCGAGTGCTTCGTCCGGCTTATGATAGAGCAGGTGATACGCATCTGGAGTTTGTTCCCAGGGGAGTCTGTGAGTAATCAGTTCGGCGACTTTGACCCGTCCGTCGATCAACATCTGGGCTGCATCCCGCATACACGCCTCTCTGGGTGTGTCGATGCGGATCCCCGCGATAATCTGCTTGTTCATGAAAGCGTCCCCTTCCAGGGGCAATGGAGCACCTTGATACTTCGCGATGAGATGAATTGTTCCCCTGGATGCGAGCATCTTCTGAGCTTGCTCGAAGGACTGGATGCCAGCATAGCCACCAACGCACTCGACGACGAGGTCGGCACCCTTGCCATCTGTGAGTTCCTTGACCGCTGCCACGGAGTCGGTCTGGGAGACATTGATCACATTTTCGTGTCCCAGTTTCCGCGCGATATCGCATCGGAGAGGCTGTGCATCGACGACGATTACACATCCGGGATCGCGTTCCCAGACGATCTGGGCGCACAGGGCACCTACGATCCCCTGACCGAGCACGACAACAGTCTGCCCGGGTTCTATTGGCGAAGAGCGCATCCACATCACAGAACTGGTCGCGAGTGGGAGAAAGGTCGCGGTCTCATAGCTGAGTTCGTCCGGAAGGAGGAAAGCGCGCCGAGATCTATCGGTTTCGCCAGCGATAACGTACTGAGCGTGCGGGGTGTTCGCCATGACGCGCTGTCCAACTGCGAAATCCTGGATGTTGGCCCCCACGCCCACGACCTCACCCGCGTCGGAATACCCCATCATCTCAGGACTTACCGCCTCTTCCCGGACGTATCGCCAAAATAGCTCCGATCCCCTGCTGATCAGGCTGCGCTTGACCTCAATCAGCATCTGATCGGGACCGGGTTCTGGCTGTTCGACTTCGACCATCTGCACATTGGCGAAACCGTCGAGCTTTTCAAGTCGTTTCATTCGTGCCATAACGGCATCCTTTCAGTTGATATCGCGCAAGCCTTCCCAGTGATCCCACAGGTCGAAGGGCAGATCGAACAGGATATCGCTCAGGTTCTTGAAAGCAAAGCGATTGACAAGCGCCATGCGGATATCTGTCCGACAATTCATGCTGGCCGTGTGCAACATATAGTGGTGCCAGAAGCAAACCGTTCCCGCAGGTGCGGCGTGTTCATAGCGCGTGTCGGGATGCAGAAAACCCGGGGCTTTGAGACCGCTCAAATTAGTCAGCGCATGCGCCTGGAAATATCGGGCAACCTTGAGGTGCGCTCCCGCCCATGTGGTAAAACCACCGCCACGGGGCAAAACATCGCCGATATTAATAGTAACGGCAACGGTAAAAGTATCCGCCACACCTTCGATGAGATACCCATCCAGATGCCCTCTCGGAGGCTGCCAATCTGTATGACCACAAGGATAGATCATTTTACACAGCCCATTGCCAGGCGAACGAAGACGCCCCTTACCCGCAAGTTCTTCAGCCATATCGTAAAGCGGTGTATCGGTCCTCATAGCCGCGACTGCGGGATGGTCGCTACACGGAAGATTGCCTTTTGGTCCCGCGTTAATCCATGTCTGGGGATCATCGCGATCCGCCTCGATATATTCCCACACGGCATCCCGCGCATTTTTAAGTAGCTCTGATGCAATCAGGTCGGGTTTGACAACATAGCCATTTTTTTTAAAAAAGGCTTTTTCTTCATTGGAAAAATAAGACATGGCCAACTCCCTGTTTAAAATCCGATATTACGCAGTAATTTATGTTGCATTTTTGTGGAGAGAGCACGCATAGATCAATCGATTTCCAGACGATTATCTGTGGGCGGAGCGCCTAAATCGGGAATCTCGAGCAACTCACCGCCCTTGAGAGCCGATTCGTGGGCAATGAGGCCGGGGATCAGGTAGCGCGCAGCTTCGTAAATATTGTTCGGCGGCGTCTTGCCCGAGACACAGGCGCGAACAAAATCGTCAACGAGAAACTGATGTGACCCATTGTGACCATTGGGCAAACCTCTGAATGCATCGGGCAAGCGGTGAGCCGGATGAATGGGCGCAACAGAGTGATGCGTCCCATCATCTGCGGTAACCTTATCCATATCGCCCTCAACGCGCCTTGTCTCTACGCGGCAGGTGAGCAGTGTATCGAGAGATTCGCGTTCGGATCGGTCTTTTGTGAGCCAGACCGTACCCGAGGCATTGTGTTCAAAGCTACCCTGTGTGCCAAACAAAGTCATACGCACCGTCCCCGGATGTCCAACACGGCGAAATTCATTGATGCGCGCGGTACTGCCATCGGACAGCTTGAACAGCGCAGATTCATTGCTAAACGGATTATTCCACTTATTTGATGCGTAGATTCTATCCTCGTGACGATCTGTGAAACCCTGACATGAAACGTGGGTCATACGCGCGTCCGTGATAGAGAGAATCTGACTCGTCGAATGGGTGGGATAAAACATAGGGGGTTTGCCAGCGGTTTCGCGCCAATTTTTCCCTCCGCGCCACTTTGCAACAGCGTACAGACCGTGATCCCAGTCGTGATAATATTCGGCTTCGGCGTACACAACATCGCCAAACGCGCCTTCGCGAAATCGCTGCCGACAGTAAATCACTGCCGGATAATAGTAACTCGTTTCACCGAGCATATAGATATTACCCGTCTCGCAGACAGCTTCGGCAATCGCGCGAATTTCGTCGAGTGCCATGCCCGGTGGCACGGCTGAATAGACGTGTTTACCCGCGCGAAGTGCTTGCGCTGCCTGTGGCCCGTGCAACCAGTTCTGGGTAAAAAGCGCGATAGCATCAACACCGGTATCACACAGATCATCGAGAGAAGGCGAAGTCTGCTCAATCCCGTGTTTTTCGGAATTACTCTGGCGTTTTTCTTCATCCAGATCGCACAGAACGACCTGATCCACATCTGGATGTGCATTGAACAGAGGGATAAAACCCTGTGCAAATGCCCCCACGCCAACTATGCCGAGACGAATACCCATGGAACCTGTCTTTCTATTTCACAAGATGCACTTTGACACAGCCGGACTTTTTGTCAGCGGCGGTGTGAAAAGCTTCGGCGATATCGGCAAAGGGATAGCGATGGGTGACGAGTTTCGTAGCTTCCACGCGCCCAGAAGTAATAAGGTCAATAGCGACATCAAAATCAGTACGCATGCCGCTGAAACCGTAGCAATTGGACCCCGTGATATTGACTTCGGACCAGACAATTGGGCGCAAATCAACCTCAAGGGGCTTGAAATAACCGGCCACGAGAACAATCATGGCATGGCGGCGCGATATAGCGATGGAATCATCGAAGTTCTGCGCGGTGCCCACGGTTTCGATAACAACGTCATACCCCATGCCATCGGTGAGATCATTAACCACATCCTTCACATCGGTCGTCGTAATATCGACGACGTGATCCGCACCGAGGTCGCGCGCGAGGTCGGCCTGCTGCGGATATTTGGCGGTAATAAGCGTTTCGCGCACACCGATAGCTTTGGCAACTGCCAGACAGAGTTGACCAATTGTTCCCCCACCGATCACGGCAACCCGATCCTGGTAAGACGCTTTTGCCTGCGCGAGTGCGCGATGCGCGACAGCGAGGGGTTCTACGAGCGCACCCTGTTCAAAAGTCATATCGGGCAATTTGAAGACACTATTTTTGTGTGCGGTTGTGTATTCGGCAAAACCACCGTGCGATTTGCCCGAAAACCACTTGCGATTGGCGCAGTGGTTGTAGCGACCTGTAACGCAGTAGTGACATGTACCGCAATGCGAGAAACATTCGGCAGTGACGAGATCCCCTACCTCGATGCCCGTAACGCCCTCGCCAACTTCGGCAACCGTGCCACACAACTCGTGCCCTGCAGCGCGTTCGAGAGATGGCTTCCACTCGCCAAAATAATTGTGGAGATCGCTACCGCAGATACCAGAACTCCTCGTTTGCAGAGTAATATAACCCGGTGCCGGGGGCGTGTATTCAACATCTTGCCATTCGATTTCGCGGATACCTTTGTAAAGTGCTGCTTTCATTTCTATCTCCTGTAGAGGTGGTCAGCAGTAATACCGCGCCAGTCATCTGTGCGAAAAGGCGATGCTGGCAAATCTGCTCCATTGTACAAATTGCAAATCGGATTATCTGCCCAGGCGTATCTGACAGCAACGGGTTGCGGTACATCTTTGCTCCAGACCAGCACATCGTCGACATCAATCTTTGCCTCTGCCCAGACAAATTTGCTATCTTGATCGGCAATCGCGAAACCCTTGAGCATATCGCCCTTTGCTTTTAAGCCGCCATACGCGTGATCAAATTTCAGGCGAATTTTGTTTTTTTCTACCGCCATAGACCGATAAATGGGACCAGAATGCGGTTGCTCCACACCATAGACGGTAGCTTCTGCACCCAGAGCCAGACGCAAGCCAACATCCTGTTTATTTTTCGGGTGAATATCGTCTGCCTCTCCAATATCAATCGCCACGGCCATACCGGTATTCGGCAATGAAAGCGCCATCAATTGCGCCTCGCGCAATTCAGCCCAGGCACTTTCCTCTGGATTTTCCTTTACCTGTCTGAAATTGGCAAGCTGTACAAAGAAAAACGGAAATGCGCCCTGCCCCCAACTCGAACGCCAGTTCTGAATCATCGCCGGAAACAACGCGCGATATTGATACGCGCGGCCAGCATTTGACTCCCCCTGATACCAGATCGCACCTCGAATACCATAAGAAACGATAGGCGCAATCATCCCATTGTAGAGCGCAGACGGACGATGGGGACTATTCGGATTTCGCCACGGTCTTCGCGGACGGCGTTGCCCCAGAGCGCGCAAGCTATCGATATTTGCCTGCCAGAAGGCGAGTCTGGTCTGGTATTCCTTCTGTGCTTCTGGATAAGCGGCAATGTATTCTGCCCAGCGTTTGCCCAGCGGCGCATACTCCGGTATGACTTGAAGCGCGGGCAATGAAGTCCAGGCTTCAGCCGGTGTACCACCCCAGGATGTATTGATAAGACCAATGGGTACATTCAAAGACTTGTGCAAACGGCGTCCAAAATAATAGGCCACTGCAGAAAAATTGCCGACACTACTCGTATCGCATACACTCCATGTGCCCTCAACATCTTGTGCGGGCCTTTGTGCGGCATTGCGTTTGACTGTAAAAAGCCTGATATTGGGATAATCCGCCGCTTTGATCTCCTCCTCCGGATTTTGGGAACGCCTGACGAGCCAGGCCATATTGGATTGCCCCGAGCAAACCCAGACTTCCCCCACCATCACATTGTTAAACGTGACGACATTTTTGCCACGCACGGTGAGCTGATACGGGCCTCCCGCTTCCATAGGACTCAGGTGAATCTGCCACGTACCCCCCGCATCTGCTGTGATCGTCACGCGCTGGGTATCTAACTCAATGGTAATCTCTTCATTGGCACTGGCATTTCCCCACACAGATATTGCAATTTCCCGCTGCAAAACCATATTATCTGAAAAAATCGCGGGTAGCGAAACATCTGCGAGAATGGTGCCGGGGAGGAAGCACAAAAGGGCGATGATGGATTTTCGGAGGAAATAGGCCATGATTTCATCCTTTTCATAAAATTGACAATAGTAGCGACAGACCATGATAAAGTGGGATGCTGCATCGCACAAGTCGGAATTGTTCCTTAGCCTTGCATTTTTCCCAATAGCAACTTATTTTGTCGAATGATGAACTGCTATCGCAGTTGTACACCACTCCGTTGATTTATAAAAAAGAGACTCTTATGTCTATCTCTTTCCCGCATCTTCTTTTTAAATACACCTCGATATGCGGCATCTGCCTGTTCTGTATAGCAGGAACTTATGCAAGAGGCCATGCCCAGCATCCTATCACCCTGCTCGAAGGCGAACAACTCGGCGATATCGCCTGGGAAGATGCCCGCGCATTTACAGTGGTCGCGCGTTCTACATTGAACCGCCTGAAAGCAACAGATGAGGGCGTACCACCCGATCTCCAGGCACTATCGGATACAGCTTTTGCTGCTTTTGAAAAAAAAGATAACTATCGCGCCTATCGCCTGTTTATACGATTTATGGCAATGACGCGAGACGGTAGCTCTGGCGAAGGAACAGAACTCGCTACAAGCTACAACCTGGTATTAAATCGCACCATCACGAACACAGGCGACACGCTTCACGTACAACTGAAACCCCTCTTCACCCTGGGACAGCCGCTTTCAGGCGAATATACGGCGCGGCTATCGCTGCGAGGAACGAAGGGTGTGGTTGACGAGCGCACACTACCCATTTCGTCTGTCCGCGCTTTCAATTGTGCCCTATCAACAGCGGGTTTGCCCGAAGGACCCGCAGGTGTGCGCTATGAATTGCGCGATCCAGCGGGCAAACTCCTGCTGAGAGTCACGCGGGCTTTTCTGCACACAGACACAATGTCTTCACGCCTGAAAAGTTTGCAAACGCGGCTAAAAACCTTGCAGCGTGAGAATATCGCGTCTCGTGGTGCGACCCAGCGGGCAGCCGCTGAAACAATCGAATATATCGTCGCGCACCTCGAGGAAATGCACGCCAAATACGTGGGCGACCTCAGGCGAACAGCGCAACCCATGGTCATGAAATACCGCCGCAGCGGCAGAGGATTGACATGGCGCGGCGCGATTAACATACCGGCGGACATCGACCTCGCCGAAACCCTATCTTCGGCACTTTTGTCTGGAGAAGACCCCCTGGAGAAAAGCACTGGCGACTTTCACCTCGCGTACCGCTCAGCCGTTGACAGCCAACTCGTACCCTATCGCATATTTGTGCCAGAGGGATATACACCGGATCGATCATGGCCGCTGATCATTGGCCTTCACGGTGCTTCTGGCAGCGAAAACACCTGGTTGGACCGGCGCAGAAGAGGCGAAACAGAGAATTTATGCAAGAGCCTATCACAAGAACGCGGATATTTATTTGTCGCGCCGAGTGGACGCGGGCCTTTTACAGGGTATCGCAGGATTGGCGGACAAGATGTCATGGATGTATTGGATCGCGTATTATCCATCTACAATATCGATCCAGAGCGCGTGTACCTCACCGGACATTCGATGGGCGGAGGCGGCACCTGGATTTTGGGATTGAGACATGCCGAAAAATTTGCCGCCATCGCGCCAATCGCGGCCAGCGGGCGGTGGGTAAGATCGAGACACGTCAAACCGCATGCCGATCTTCCCGTGCTATTTTCACAAGGAGCAAAGGACATGGTCGCGCTGGTAGAACCCGCTCGACGCACCGCGAAACTGCTGGCAAAGTATATGAAAAATTTCACCTATAAAGAAACCCCCGACGATACGCACAACACGATATGGTTCACGGCCCTGCCGGCCATTTTCGATTTTTTTGACGCACACGGCGGCGTCTCGCAATGATCACATCCAGAAGAGAAGAAATATGACCGCTGATTTTACAGGCCTCGGCCGACCCGTTATCGATTGCGACATTCACAATGCGTTTGCCTCATTGGAAACCCTTGTCCCGTATCTGGAAGACCACTGGGTTGCGTATATTCGCGAATCCCATTTCCGAGGCCCCGGCGCGAATGATTATCCGGGTGGCGCGCCCACATCTGCACGGAAAGGTACTCGACCCACAAATGGTCCCCCGGGTTCCGACCTGGGACTGACGCAAAAACAGGTACTCGATCCCTGGGATGTAGAAGTGGGGATTTTGACCTGTGGCTATTGGGTGCAAAGCGTACACAACGAAGACCTTGCAGCATCGCTTGCAACAGCGGTCAACCAGTGGCAGATCGATCACTGGCTGGAGAAAGACGCGCGTCTCCGCGCTTCATTGGTCGTACCCAGCCAGAATCCCATCCTCGCCGCGCGAGAAATTGAACGCTTTGGCGATCATCCCGGCTTCGTACAGGTAATACTCCCTGTTCGCTCCTATTCTCTATATGGAAAAAGCGAATACAATCCGATGTACGCGGCTGCAGTAAATCACGATCTGGCAATTGGCATTCATTTTGGCGGTGCTTCATCGCTTCCCCCCACACCCGTGGGCTGGCCTTCAACCTATATTGAAGAATGTGCCGATATGGCGCAGATTTTTCAGGCACAAGTCCTGAGCTTAATCTCCGAAGGCGCGTTTGCGCGGTTTCCCGAATTGCGGGTGGTATTAATCGAAAGTGGATTCGGCTGGATGCCCGCCTGGATGTGGCGCATGGACAAAGAGTGGAAAGGCCTGCGCCGAGACACCCCCTGGGTTGTGCGCCCCCCATCGGACTACGTGCGAGAACACATTCGAATGACGCTACAACCGATGGATACGCCCATAAATTCCGAACACCTTTTGCAAATGATTGGACAACTGGACTCGGATGAAATACTGATGTTTTCGACCGATTATCCACACTGGCATTTTGACGGACCGGATGATGCCATTCCAAAAGGGCTATCCGATTCGCTACTGGAAAAAATTTTGAGAGAAAATGCACGAGTGTTTTACAAATTGTGAGGAGATACCGCTATGGCGATGACTATTTTAGAAGAGCCAGAGGTCAAAAAGAGAGAAAAGCTATCGGTAATCGATTGCGATATTCACAATGTAGATGGCTATCAATCTCCCGCCACTGAGGTCTGGGTAGATTATATGCCCAGCGCCTGGAAAGATTACCATCTGAGCATTGCAGGGCGCAGACGATCCGGGTCCAATTGTCCGAGAGCTGTGCCCTTTGCCGCGCGAAACGATGCATTCCCCCCTGAAGGACCCCCTGGGTCGCATCTGGGTTTTATGCAGGAACAATTGCTGGATACCTGGGAAATGGAATACGGCATATTGAACCCGCTATCGCCTGCTGGGGGACAGCAAAACCTGGAATACGGAGCGGCAATTGCACAGGCGGTTAATGAATGGCAAATAGCCGAATGGCTGGAAAAAGACGATCGGTTGCGCGCATCCCTGACTGTCGCGTATGAAGACGCCGACCTCGCCGTCGCTGAAATTGAACGCCTGGGCGATCATCCGGGATTTGTACAACTGATGTTCATGGCGCGAACAATGGAACCGCTGGGTCGCCGTAAATACTGGAAAATTTACGAGGCAGCCGTTGACTACGACCTCCCCATCGGCATTCACTTTGGCGGCACGGGTATTGGCCCAATTACGGGCGCGGGCAAGGCCGCGCATTATATTCAGGATCACGGCGGGATGCCCATGGCATTTCAGGCGCAGGTAACGAGCTATGTGTACGAAGGCGTATTCGAACGATTTCCCGACTTAAAAATCGTTCTGATCGAAGGCGGCTTTGGGTGGGTGGCACCTTTGATGTGGCGGATGGATAACTGGTACCGAAAACTCAAGATGGAAGTGCCCTATTTAAAGCGCCTGCCCTCGGAATATATCCGGGACCATTTCTATCTGACTACACAGCCCGTAGAAGAGCCTTCAGACCCGGCGTATTTCGAGCAGATGCTGGCGCACATGGACATGGACGACAAACTGATGTTTGCAACCGATTACCCGCACTGGGATTTTGATTCGCCCGACCAGGCACTGAGCAATGTATCGGATCGAGAAGTCAAAAAACAAATTATGGCAGAGAATGCCCGGGAACTCTACGACCTGGACTGAACAAGAGGTGTATAATGTCGAAACAAACTCTAAAACAGCGGATTCGGAATGGTGAAATTGTAAATTCTATTGGCGTGCCAATGGATATTGAAAAGGGTGAACTAACGGATATTCTGTCAAAACACGAATGCGACTATCTAAATGTAGATGCACAACACGGGCCTTTTAACGAAGCCCAACTGGTGGCTTTCTGCAAAATGGGCCAGGAATTGAATTTGCCCGTTCAGATTCGGATTAAGCACACCCGCCACGCTTATCTGATCGGCAATTATCTCGATTTGGGGCCTTCGGGGATTATGGTGCCAGAAGTAGAAAGCGAGGAAATTGTAGATGAGGCGGTAAACGCCTTTTATTATCCCCAAATGGGCAAACGCAGTTGGGGTGGTGTAAATAGGGTGGGACTGGACGAGCGACCAGACCGATTGGAATACGCTCCCTGGTGGAATGCGTACGGGTGGCTGGCAATTCAGATTGAATCTGTCGAAGCAGTAATCAACGCTGCGCAGTTAGCTAAACCAGGAGTAGATGTATTGAACTTTGGACCAAACGATCTGCTGTTCAGCATTGAGGCACACCCCCAATTTCCATATCGGACGGTGGAAGCCTGCGTAAAACATGTGCTCGACCAGGTAAAAGACACACAGGTAAAAGTAGGCATGAGTGCCGAGACACCTGAGGAGCGAGATCGGTACGTGAATTGGGGGGTGACAGTCTTTCCAAAGCGGATTGGCATTTAGTCCAAAAAACTAAAAAAGAAAGCGGCCTGTGTCGAGAGACATTGGCCGCTTTCTTTCGCAACACCTGCACTATGCGTACTTCGCCTTGAGCGTCTGTCCTACCGCCGCGCTTTTGCAAGCAAGGTCCAGGATGTGAATGGGGCGACGGGACCATTCGGGCGTGATGATCAAGTCTTCACCCGTCGAGAGATGCGCGGCAATATTATCGTAGTATTTATCGTATTGATGCCCGGGATTTTTGCCAGAGGAAACGACCTTTTCCCCATCTTTTATCTGCAAAATTTCGTACGTCCCACCATCCAAAATATAAGTACCGGCCGTACCGGTAATCTCGAGCCAGCCCTTGCGGGGCGCAGATGCGATACTCGACATCGTGAGATTGATCCATGTCCCGTTTTTGAAACGCACAATAGCCGTGGCCTCGTCTTCATTGGTATCCGCCTGCCAGGGGGTCTCATCAGCCCAGAAACCGGTGTGTGCGAATCCGGTGACCTCCACAATATCCGATTGCAAAATCTGAAGCGAATATTCGAGAAGGTGCACACCCCAATCGTAGAGGATACCCCCGGAAATACTCTTACTACTGCGCCACCAATCGCCCGGCCGATTGTATCCCCCCATGTGGGCTTCAATGCGATAGACCTCGCCAATAACCTTGCGCTGGTGAATTTGTTCAAGGGCTTCCAGGATACACCCATCCCAATGGCGGTTGTGATAGGTAGAAAGAAGAAGGTCTTGCTTTGCGGCTTCGCGGATCATCGCATCGCATTCCTCAGTCGTAATCGCCAGCGGTTTTTCGCTGATAACGTGGCGCCCCGCGCGCAGGCATTGCAATGCCAGTTCGGCATGCGTATTGTGCGGGGTGATGATCACGACGAGATTGACATCGGATTTGTCCAGCATATCAGACACAGATGTATAAGTCTCGATACCGGGAAATTCTTCTCGTGCGACTTTCAAGCGCGTTTCGTCGAGTTCTGCAACCGCAACAGGCGTCATACCCGCCTGTTTCATAAACGTGAGATGCTGGCGACCCATGTTAAATGCGCCGCCGTAGCCGATAACACCCACTTTGATGTCTTCAGGCGTTTTGAAAGATGACATATATTGCACTTTCTTATTTGAGTTATGATTACTTCAACAAACCGGCATCTTTGAAAATCTGCTCGTGTTCGGCAGCGATTTTGTCAAGGGCTTCCTGCGCGGGCGTAACCCCGTCAATCGCCTCGCCCAAATAGCGCTGTGAAACCGCGAGCAACTCGTTGTAAACAGGCGCATTCCAAAAGTCCTGGAGATAATCGAGCGATTCTGCAAAAGCGCGGTTGTACGGAGATGCGTTTCGAAATTCTTCACTATTGAGAATATCCGTATTGGCTGTAAATCCGGCGTCTTTGGTAATCCATTCTTTTTGAATATCGGTTTGTAAGAACCACGCGATGAATTGCCTGGCCAGTTCTTGTTGCTCTGGGGATGTTTTGGTCGAAATACTGAACCCCTGTCCCCCCAGACTCACCACGCGCTTGTCGCCGGCTTTGGGCACCATGAAAAACCCCGCCTTGTCCCCCATCTGTTTCACAATACCGGGATAAAAGGCGAAATAATTCATGCTCATAGCCGTCGAACCATTGATAAAGGCCTCGAAGGTTTTGCCATAGTCGAAATTGGTCGCGCCATTGGGACCGTATTGTAACAACTCCTTCAGATACGCAAGGGCTTCTGCCACTTCCGGTTTATTGACATACCCATTCACCGCAAATTCGCCAAACTCACCCCACGAGCCTCCAAAACCCCACATAAACATCTGAAAGCCCATCGTCATCGAATCATACCCTCGGCCGGTGAGCAAAGCACAGCCGTATTGTTTTTGATCTGGACGATGGAAAAATTCAGCCAGATCGCGGAATTCATCCCAATTGTCGGGGATCGTCAGGTCGCGCCCGTATTTCTGTTTGAATGCCGCTTGCTCGGCAGGGTCTTCAAACCAGTCCTTGCGATAGACAAATCCGATGGCATCGGTCTCGCAGGGCGCGGCGTAGAATTTGCCACCACCGGGCGGATATTCACACAAATAACGCGCGGCGCGGGGATGAATTTTGTCTATATCAATTGCCGTGGGCAACCAGTCGGTCAGATCGACGTAAAGACCGCGCGTCGCGCCTCTACCAATCCACTGACTATCGCCAATCACAATATCAAAATCCGTTTTATTATTTCCAAAATTGAGAAAAACCTGATCCTGATAAGACGGCCAGGGAATCTGGTGGACTTTAACGGCAATACCCGTTTCCTGTTCGAATTTATTGCCCAATTCCTGAAGCCCATCCGCGGGATCCCACTGCGCCCACCATATTGTTATAGCGCGCTCCACAGGTGTCGGCGACTCAGCGGGTTTACAGCCCACAACGAGAAATATCAGGCCAAATAGAATACATGTGTGCCTCATAGCGCAATCTCCAGAGTTATTGTGTTGTATGTGATGACGGTTTGCGAACAGCATGAACAAAGCGATGTGATAGGGAAAAAACCGCACCTTGTCAAGCATTATATAAACGCTGGGCAAAGGGCGTGAGAAAGGCTTGCTTTTTTTAATAGGCGATTTATTTTTCATATCAAATACGCGTATAATTCACCATCCTACCCTGGCTGGTTAAATATCCAACAATTGATGAGACCCTACCTATGATTGACGCTTTACTACCCCTTGGTCTGCTTATCGTCGTAGGTAAGATTTTCGAGGGTCTGTTTAACCGTTTTGGCTTAAATTCAATCGTCGCCTATACAATCACGGGCACCTTGCTCGGCCCCATCACAAATATCGTCGAACCAACGCCAGAACTCCAGACGTTCTTGGGCATCGGCATCTTCGTCTTCTTCTTTTTGGTCGGCCTCGATGAAATCGACATCCCCAGCTTTGTGGCAACGATTCGCGGACGGTTCTTTGTCGCAGCCACCGTGTCGGTGCTCATCTCACTCATCGTCGCTTTGGTGTTCACATCAAACCTTTTCAACATCAGCTTTGCCCTCAACCTCAATTTCACAGAGGCACTGGCGCTGGCTGGCATTCTCTCGCTGTCCAGCCTGGGGCTTGTGGCAAAGGTGTTCGCCGACAAAGGACATTTCAAAGAACCCATCGGCCTCGAGATATTCACCACAGTCATCATCGCCGAATTGATCGCCCTCCTCGTGGTCGGGTTCTCCATCAGCAAAATTGGCGCGCACGAATACGAACTGAGTGTTGCCAGCGTACTCTTGCTGCTGATCCAAATGGCGAGTTTTGCAGTGGTGGCCTGGTTCATATCGGCGCGACTACTGCCCCATGCGATTGTCTTCTTGCAGAAGGTCTTAAATGTACCTGAACTGTCGTTTGGGCTGCTGATCGGCGGCCTTTTCCTGATGGTAGTGGGTGCCGAACATCTCCACCTGCACGGCTCCATTGGCGCGCTGCTTTTCGGCACGGCCCTGTCGAGTATGCCCCGTCAGGTCCACGAAGACGTCCTGCCCGGTTTGCGAAGCGCGGCAGAGGGCTTGTTTGTCCCGCTCTTTTTCGCTTCGGCCGGTTTGCACCTGAATCTTTCTTTTCTGACCTTGCCAATCGCGACCATCGCGACATTGGTCGTGTTCCCGTCTCTGGGCAAATTCGCTGGTGCCGTTATCGGTACCTATATGGCGCGTCTGGACAATCCCTTTGCCCAGGCCACGGGACTAATGGCAAAGGGCGTGGCGGAAATCGCCCTCCTCCTCGTCCTCTTCGAGAACGGCGTAATCGGCAAGGATGTCTTTTCGCTATTCGTGCTCATGATGTTCGGCTATATTATGCTGATGCCGCAAGCAATCAACTTGGCGATCAACAAAGCCAAGAAAACGCACCAACCTAAGCTACCGAAATCTGTACCGCTTTCTTTTGCCCGCCGCGCAATGCAGGATATTACCGTCAACCACGTCATGGACAGCACGCGCACATATCCCAATTCTACGCTCTCAGCAGAGGATTTTATTAATGATTGGCCCGTGCCAAATCAACGGGATTATCTCGTGGTTGATCGCGGCGAGATTGCAGGGATCGTCTCGCTTCCCCGCCTGCAGGCAATGTCCTCGCGTTTGCGGGCAAACCTGAGCCTGAGCACTGTGTTGCGCACAGATTTGCCGCAGGCTCAGCCCGATGAGCCAATTGAAGACGTGCTCAAGCGCATGACGGATCATTCGTTGTCCGTAATCCCAATCACAGATCGAGACACAGGTGCATTTCTTGGCTCAGTCACGAGCGAAAATGTTCTTGAACTGGCTGTTCTGATGGAAGAAATCGCCGAAGAGTTGCAAAACAGAGGCGCAAATACCCCCGAAACACACAACCCAATCTAGTGGAGACACGCGATGAAAATAGGTGTAACGCAAATTATCCTGGGTAAGTTGACGCTGGATGAAACATTGCAATTGTGCCGCGATGCGGGTTACGAAGCACTCGAACTGGTATTTTCACCAGAAGGCGATCCAAATGTAGATATGAGTGACGACGAGGTCCGCGGTGTCAAAACTCGGTGTGACAATGCGGGCATTGAAATCAGCAGTGCGATTGCCAGATATGATGACCGGGGCAACTTCCTCAGCCGAGACCCGACAGAGCGCGAAGCCGGCATGAAGAGCTTGCGCCGCGCCATTGACGTGGCGCATCTGGTCGAGACCGACGCGGTCTTACTCCATCCTGGTCAACTCCCGGTTGATGGTACCTATGAAGACGCATGGGATGATTTTCTGGTCTCGATGAAAGAGATCGCGCCTTATGCCGAGGAAAAAGGCGTTGCTGTTGGCATAGAGAATGTGTGGAATAAGTTCTTACTCAACCCAAAAGAAGCGCGCGAGTTTGTCGATGCCGTGGGCAACGATTGGGTCGGAATTTATCTCGATACAGCCAATATGATGTTTTACGGCTATCCAGAGCACTGGATTCGCGGCCTCCAATACCGCATTAAACGGGTACATTTTAAGGACTTTGTTCGCCAGCAACGCAATTTCGTGCCACTGATGGATGGGGATACGGATTGGGCAGAAGTCATGAAAGGATTGCGGGATATTGGCTATGACCGATATGTCATCCACGAAGTAGGTGGCGATCGAGACGTGCAAATTGAGATGGCAAAACGCATGAAACAAATTGTAGCAATG